>NZ_JBICCO010000004.1:0-145739 GCF_043119405.1 Achromobacter sp. 413638 | reverse complement strand
TGGCGCACCGGCAACAACGGTTTTTAACTCTGGACTCTATGTCGGTGCCGTACTAAGTCTGGGGGCAGGTCAGCACCGGTCTATCCGGGATGCGGACGCTACAAGCGCCACGGATTTGCAGAGAGGCTTCAGCGCCAGCTACTTCCGCAGGATTGCTGCCCTTGAGCAGGGCAAGGCCTGCTTCTGACTACGGCACGGCATGCCCGGGCTGGCAGCCAGAAACGCGCTGATCCGTTCCACCGCCTGCCGCAAGAACGCTTCTAGCTCAGTTGCCGCCGCAACGCCTCGAAGAACAGCGCCGACTGCAAGCGCTCGGATTGCACCTGCGCCGCCACTTTGCCGGCCAGCTCCGGATTCACCGGCGCCAGCGGACGCCCCGTCGATTGCGCGAGCACCTGCGCCTGGCAGGCGCGCTCCAGATAGAACAGATCGTCGTAAGCGTAGTCCAGCCGCTCGCCGCATACCACCACACCGTGATTGGCCAGGAACACGATATCCGCGCCCTGCATGGCGTGGGCGATGCGTTCGCCTTCGCTGACATCCAGCGCCAGCCCGTTATAGTCGCGGTCGATCGCGAGCCTGCCGTGAAAGCGCATGGCGTTCTGCGACAGAGTGGTGTCCAGCGCCCGGTCCGAGGTCAGCGTCAATGCCGTGGCGTGGGGCATGTGGGTATGCAGCACACAGGCTTTGCCGGCAATGCGATGGATGGCTGCATGAATGAACATGGCGGTCGGTTCCACGGCATGCCGACCCGCCAGCTTGTTGCCCCGGGCATCGATGAGCACGATGTCCTCGGCTTGGACTTCGTGCCACATCAGCCCGCGTGGATTGAGCAGGAAGAGATCCGAATCGCCTGGCAAGGCCACACTGAAATGATTGCAGACGCCTTCGCCCAGGCCATGCGCCGCGGCCGCTCTCAAGGCCAGCGCCAGATCGGCACGCAGCGCATGGATGGGCTCTGAATGAAACAGCGCTTCAGTGAACTTGGAATCGTGGTTCATGACAGCCTTTGCAGGTAAGAGGAAAGCGCTGGTCAGATCCAGCCCGCTTGGCGGAACAGGCCGATGACCTGATCCAAGGTGGATACGGTAGCGTCGGGACGGTAGTCAGGCAAGCATTGGCGGCCTGTGCCCCGGTCGATCCAGACACAGCGAAAGCCGATGTCGCGCGCAGCGGCGTGATCGAGATGAGGGCTGGCGCAGATATGGACGACCTGGTCGGGCGTGACGCCCAGGCTGGCGTGCGCGTGGGCGAAGATCTGGCGCGAAGGTTTGTAGGCGCCGGCCTGCTCGGCCGTAATGACGCGATCGATGTGGCCGCCCATCTGCGAGACATTGCCGGCGATGATGGCGTCGTCGGTATTCGAGATGATGCACAGACGGAAGCCGGCCTGCTTCAGCGCGCCCAGCGTGTCCACGACTTCGGGGAAGGGCGGCATGGCCGAGATGCCGCCGATCAGCGTATCGGCGTCCTCGGGGCGATACGCCATGCCCAGCTCGCGCATCGTCAGGTGCAACGATTCCCGCGTGATGTCGGCGAAGCGCTGGTGTGGCGGCGTGCGTTCGAGCCGATGTTCATGACCATCGTAGACGTGCAGGAACTGCTCCGGCGACGGCAGCGGGCCGCTCTGCGCGGACCGGCCCAGGATGCGGGCGATGGCGGCTTGCAGGCCTTCATCCCATTGAATCAGGGTGCCATAGCAATCGAAGGTCAGCCATTGAGGCCGGGGAAGAGCGGTGAGCGGCATGGAGCGTCCTCATGTTTGCGGATACAGCTGTTGGCAGGCGCGAGGCCCATCGCCAGCGTAGTGCCGCGCTTGTGAGTAGTAAAATTAATAAAAAAACTGAAGTCAGTTATTTATTGGATATCGATAAGCCATGCTCGATCTGGAATTGCTCAGGACGCTGGTGTGCGTGGTCGACGAAGGCAGCTTCACGCGCGCGGCCAGCCGCGTGCACCGGACCCAGTCCACGGTCAGCCAGCAGGTGCGCAAGTTGGAGCAGGCCGTCGGCAAGACCCTGTTGCTGCGCGACCGGACGGGCAGCAACGTGTCCGCGACCGAAGACGGCGAGCTGATGCTGGCGTATGCGCGCCGCCTGCTGGCGATCGCTGATGAGGCGCAGCAAGTACTGTCGGCGCCGCGCTCGGCGCGAGTGCTGCGGCTGGGTGTGCCGGAAGATTTCGACGTTGCGCGCCTGACCGTGCTGCTGGCGAAGTTCAGCGCCCGTCATCCGGACCTGCGCCTGGAGACCGTCAGCGGCATGAGCGCGGGGCTACGCGAGCGCCTGGCGGCGGGCGCGCTGGATCTGGCGCTGGTCAAGCGCGAACCGGGCGATGGTCCTTGCCTGGCAGCATGGCCGGAAGCCTTGGTATGGGTGGGAGAGCCGCGCATCGTCCGCGAGGCGGCGTCCGTGCCGCTGGTGCTGTTCCCGCAGGGCTGCATCTATCGCAAGCGCATGATCTACGCGCTGGAAAGCGCCGGGCGCGCCTGGCATGCGGCGTACCACAGCCATAGCCTGGCCGGGGTGCAGGCGGCCGTGGCCGCAGGATTGGGCGTCAGCCTGCTGCCGGCCTACGCGCGCCTGCCGGGCCAGGCAGTGCTGGGAAGGAAGGAGGGTTTCGAGGCCGCACCGGCGACCGAATTGGCCATCGTAGGCGAGCATCGCGGCTTGTCCATGGCGCATCGGGATCTGATCGGCGCCCTGGAACAGGCCATCGGTGGCTCGTGTGCCGTCTGATGCGGCCAACGCCTCGGCGCGTTGTCAGGCCGGGACGCCGAGCAAGACCGGGGCTCGCTCGCCACGTGCTCATGCGCTGGGGAGCCGCGACAAGCGTCGGCGGCGGGTGTCCGGCCAATCCGCGTGATGCCGGACCGGCCGATTCAGTCCACGTCGCCGTCGACGTAGAACCACTGACCCTGCTCACGCACGAAGCGGCTGAGCTCATGCATGCGGTGCGCGCGGCCTGCCTGGCGGCTGCGCGCGACGAATTCCACGGTTGCGTGATCGGCGTCTTGCGTCTGTGCGCGCTTGATCGACAGTCCCAGCCATTTGAGATCGGCCGGGTTGGGTTCCAGCGCAGTGGGGCGCGTATCCGGATGCCAGGTCGCGAGCAGATAGTCCAGTCGATCCAGCACGAAGGCGCTGTAGCGCGAGCGCATCAGGGCCTCGGCGTCGGGCGCCTGCAGGAACTGCGGGCCGGCATGCCAGCGGCCGCAGCATTCGGCGTAGCGCTTGCCGCTTTCACAGGGACAGGGTTGCGTGGCGGCGTCGGCTTTGCGGGTCACGTGAGTAAGGGCGCTCAGGCCAGCAGGTCGTTGTATTCAGGGTGACGCCGCATGTACACCGCCGCGTAGGAGCACAGCGGGCGCACGCGCCAGCCCTGCGCGCGCGCCGTCTCCAGCGCATGGCGGGTCAGCTCGGCGGCAATGCCGCGCCCGCCGACTTCGGACGGAACGCCGGTGTGCACGATGGACATGATGCCGTCCTGCAACTGATAGTCGAGCACGCATGGCACGCCGTCGACGGTTGCGATGAAGCGTGAATGCCCGGCGTCGTGCGTAACGGAAATCGGGAGCGTCGTCATGGGCGCAGAATCCTGTGATGGTCGGGAAAGGCGGCGGATCATGCCAGGATACCAGCCCGCCGGTGCGACGCGCGCGGCGGGCCTTGGCTTGCCGGTCGCCGGTCGCTCAGCGGCGCAGCGTCTTCAGCAGGGCCGTGAGATCCGCGTCGCGCGCCTGCGCCAGCTCGGCGATGCTGCGGCCGCCGGCTTCGGCGTTGACGCCTGCGATCAGCCGCTGGCGCAGTTCGGGCGTGACCTCGGGCGCGCCCATGTCGTCCCACCAGGTCTGCACCGGTCCCAGCAGATGGTCCATGAAATGACTCAGTCCGCCCGCGCCGCCGCCCAGGTTGAAGGTCATGTGCGGGCCGAACAGCGCCCAGCGCAGGCCCGGGCCCTGAGAGACGGCGGCATCGATATCCGCCACGCTGGCGACGTTCTCGGCCGCCAGATGGATGGCTTCGCGCCAGACCGCCGCCTGCAGGCGGTTGGCGATATGGCCCGGCACTTCCTTGTTCAGGCGGATCGGGTACTTGCCAAGCTCGCGATAGAAGGCGATGGCGCGTTCGATCGTTTCCTCGGAGGTCTGCTTGCCGCCCACCACTTCGACCAGCGGGATCAGGTGCGGGGGATTGAAGGGATGGCCGATCACGAAGCGCTCGGGCCGCGCACAGCCGGATTGCAGGCGGCTCATGATCAGGCCGGACGAGCTGGACGCGACGATGGCGTGCGCGGGCAGCGCGGCGTCCATGCGCGCGAATAGCGCGGTCTTGAAGTCCTCGCGTTCCGGCGCGTTTTCCTGCACGAAGTCCGCGTCCTTCAGGGCGGCCTCCAGGTCGGGCTCGAAGCGCAGCGCGTCGGGATTGGCGCCGGCGGCCACGCGACCCAGCTCGGCCAGCACCGGCCAGGCGGCGCGCACCCGTTCGCGGGTCAGCGGCTCGGCATCGGGCGCCGGGTCGCTGACCACCACTTCCAGGCCATGCGCCAGGAACAGCGCGGCCCAACTCGCGCCGATGGTGCCCGCGCCGACGATGGCGACACGGCGGATGGCGGGATGCGTGGACGGATGCGGCATGGGAAGACTCCTGGTCGGTTGTGTAACGCCAGCATTGTGAAGCAAAGCGGGGACCGTTGCCATGACGCGGCGCAGACGGCAAGATACGTCCGGTCCAACCCATGCCAGGAGAACAGATGGACAGCATCCAGGACGGACGCCATGCCCGCGCGGCGTCGAACGCGGGCGCCGCCGTGCCTTACTTTTGCCAATGGGAATCGGCCCACCTGGCCGGGGCCATCATCCGCGGCGAACTGGACCTGAAGGACGATCCGGCCTGGGCCGGTTCCGGCGCGGCCGACGTCGACGAGTACGCGCGCTGGGCCAGCCATGTCTGCGGCATGGCCTGCCTGAAGATGGTGCTGGCCGCGCGCACCGGACGCGTCCATCCCACGCTGGCGCTTGCGCGAGCCAGCCTGCCTTATGGCGCCTATACGGTGGACGGCGACGACATCAAGGGCATGATCTACGCGCCCTTCGTGCGCTATGTGGAAGAGGCATACGGCCTGCGCGCCCGCGTGCACGTGGACCTTGCAACGGCCGCGCTACCGGCCGTGCTGGACGAGGCCGAGTTCTTCATGGCGTCGGTGCATCCGTCGATCCGCTGGCCCGACCAGCCGCCGCCGAAGAAAGGCGGGCACCTGGTGCTGGTGACGCGCGCCGGCGCGGACGAGATCGTGTTCCACAATCCATCAGGCGAACCGGTGGTCGACGGCCGGCCTGGCACACAGGCGGACGCGCGCTTGGCGCCCGCCGTGTTCGACCGCTATTTCGCGGGCCGCGGCGTGGCCATCCTGCGCGGCTGAAGAGGGCCGCGCGTCGCGTCAACGATTGCGTGCACGGCGGAGATAGCGCGCGGCCAGCAGGCCGGCGCACAGATAGCTGGCCGCGATGACGGCGTAGGCCAGGGGCAGGCTGTCGTTCCAGTCGGGCGCCCGGTGCAGGATGGTGCCCATCAGCGCCACGCCCACCAGCGTGCCGGACTGACGGTTGGCGTTCAACGCGGCCGCGCCGCTGTTGGCGTGGGCGGTGCCCGATACCTGCATAACCAGGCTGGTCATGGCCGGCACCACGAGGCCCAGGCCCAGATTGGCGCCGGTCGCCAGCAGCGCGAAGCACCAGTAAGGCATGCCGGGCGACATGGCGACGATGCTGGCCGCGCTCAGTACCGTGGCGATGGACAGGCCGCCCAGCAGCGCGGCCGACACATTCCAGCGCGCCGCGATGCGGCCCGAGGCCAGGTTGCCGATCGAGAATATCGCCAGCATGGGCACCATCTGGATGCCGGTCTGCAATGCGTCCGCGCCGCGCGCCTGCTGCAGGAACAGGCTGATCAGGAACAGCTGGCCGTAGCCGCCCAGATTGACCAGGAATCCCACGCCGTTCGCGGCCGCGAAGCGCGGCGTTTCGAACAGCGCGCGCGGCAGGATGGGATCGGCGTGGCGGCGCTCGCGCCGCACCAGCAGGATCGCCGCCGCCAGCGCCAGCGCGATGGCCGTCGCGATGCGGGGCGAGGACCAGCCATAGGCATTGCCTTCGATCAGCGCGTAGCTGGCGGTCGCCAGCGCGGCCATGCCGAGCAGGTGACTGGATGCGTTGAGCGCGCGCGGGCGGCGCGGCGCCGGTTGGATGCGGCGGCTGGCCAGCCACAGACCCGCCAGCCCCAACGGCAGGTTGATGAGAAAGATGCCGCGCCAGCCGAACTGATGGATCAGCACGCCGCCCAGCAAGGGGCCCGATGCGCCAGCCACGGCCACGATGGCGGACCAGGCGCCCAGCATGCGGTTGCGGGTGCGTTCTTCCGTATAGGCGTGCGTCAGCAGGCTGAGCGAACTGGGCATGAACAACGCCGCGCCCACGCCCTGCAGCATGCGCGCGGCGATCAACGCGGGGCCGTCGGGCGCCATGCCGCACAGCAACGAGGCCAGCGTGAACACGGCCAGTCCCGCCTGGTAGATGGTCTTGGCCCCGTAGCGGTCGGCCAGCGCGCCGGCCGCGAGCAGCAGCGCCGCGAAAGCCAGGGTGTAGGCGTCGGCGATCCACACCAGGTCGGTCAGGGGGACGCCGAATTGCGCGGCGATGCCGGGCAGGGCGACATTGACCACGGTGACGTCGAGCATGGCCATGATGAAGCCGATCGCCAGCGTGGCCAGCGGCATGAGGCTGGCGGTTGTCGCGGGCGCGGCGGGTGTGGCGCGAACAGGGGGTTGAGTGCAGGCGGTATTCATGGGGCATTGCGTTTTTCGAGGCCGGGGCTGCCAATGTAGGCGCTGCATGAAATGCAAAAAAGCCGTATAAATGCGTCTCCATGATGCAAATTTGCATCGATGGCGGATGCACCGCGTCCTTTGGGGGAGCGATATGGATTGGGACAACGCGCGGGTATTCCTCGCCATCTATCGCAACGGCACGCTGCGCGGCGCGGCCGCGCTGCTGCAGATCGACCAGGCCACAGCGGGCCGGCGCCTGGCCGCGCTGGAACGGTCGCTGGACGCGCGCCTGTTCCTGCGCACGCCGGCCGGCTATGTGCCGACCGCCGCCGGGGAGCTGGCTTTCGCGGCCGCTGAACGCATGGAGCAGGCGGCAGACCAGCTGCAGCGCCAGATGCAGGGGCTGGATCATCGCCTGTCGGGCGTCGTGCGCGTGGCCTCCTCGGAAGCCATCGGCAGCTACTTCGTGATGGACGCGGTCAAGCGCCTGCATGCGCGGCACCCGGACATCACGATATCGCTGTCGACCTCGATCAAGCTGAGCAACCTGACGCGGCGCGAAGCCGATCTGGCGATCCGCAACGTCCGGCCCGACAGTCCCGACCTGATCCATCGTCATCTCGCGCGCAAGGACACCGGGCTGTATGCCGCGCCGTCCTATCTGCGCCAGCGCGGCGAACCCAAGCCGGGCACGGCCTTCGCCGGGCACGCGCTGGTGACCTATCAGCAGTCGGCGTTGCCGGGCTGGTCCGATGCCTTCTGCGGCGAGCCCACCGGCAACGGCCACGTCGCCATCGAGCTGAACTCCGCCATGATGATCATCGATGCCGTGCGGGCCGGGCTGGGCATCGGCGAGCTGCCCGTGCACATGGCGGCGCGCCATCCGGAACTGGTCCGCATCTGGCCGCAGCGGGCCGGTTCCTATGACCTGTGGCTGGTGATGCACGGCGACCTGAACCGGACCGCGCGGGTGCGCGCCGTGGCCGATGCCATCGTCGAGGTGTTCGAGCAGGAATAGGACCGGACCGCGCGCGGGCCTGCTGGCTGCGCCGCTTGTGGCCGCGCGCAAGCGGCGCTAAGGTTGACGCTCCCGTCTTGTCCGATGATCCCATCCACCAGGAGTCGCGCGTGTCCGAACTTTGGCGTCTGTCCGCCGCTGAGCTTGCCAGCCTGATCCGCAAACGTGAAGTGTCCGCCGTGCAGGCCGCGCAAAGCGCGCTGGCGCGGCTCGATGCCGTCAATTCCCGCATCAACGCCGTGGTCGATCATCGCCCCGAGGATGCGCTGTCGCAGGCCGCCGCCCTGGACCAGCGGCTGGCGCGCGGCGAAGACCCCGGCCCGCTGGCCGGCGTGCCGGTCACGGTGAAGGTCAATGTGGACCAGGCCGGCTATGCCACCACCAATGGCGTGACGCTGCAGAAGGACGTGATCGCCCAGGCCAACAACCCGGTCGTCGACAACCTGCTGCGCGCCGGCGCGGTGGTGCTCGGTCGCACCAACACGCCGGCGTTTTCGCTGCGCTGGTTCACCAGCAACCAGCTGCACGGCGATACGCGCAATCCGCGCAATGCCGCGCTCACGCCTGGCGGCTCGTCTGGCGGCGCCGCCGCGGCCGTGGCGGCCGGCATCGGTCATATCGCGCACGGCACCGATATCGCCGGCTCGATCCGCTATCCGGCCTATGCTTGCGGCGTGCATGGCCTGCGGCCCACGCTGGGCCGCGTGGCGGCCTTTAACGCGGCCTTGCCCGAGCGCTCGCTGGGCGGGCAGATCACCGCCGTGTCCGGTCCCTTGGCGCGCAGCATCGCCGACTTGCGCCTGGGGCTGGCCGCGATGGCCGCGCCCGATCCGCGCGATCCGTGGTGGGCGCCCGCGCCGCTGGAGGGGCCGGCCGTGCCGAAGCGCGTGGCGCTGTGTTTCTATCCCGATGGCCTGGAGACCGAGCCCGCGGTGGTCAAGGCGCTGCAGGACGCGGCCCGGCGCCTGGGCGAGGCCGGCTGGCGCGTCGATACGCTGGACGCGATCCCGCCGCTGAAGGAAGCCGCCGATCTGCAGATCCGCATGTGGCTGGCCGATGGCTACGACGCCATGGTCGAGGCCGCGCGCAAGGAAGGCGACCGGGGCGCCCAGGTCGCGCTGGCCGGGCAGCGCGAACGCGCCGCCGGCATGGACCTGGCCAGGTACTCCGCCCTGCTAACGCGGCGCGCCACGCTGACGCGGCAGTGGGAACTGTTCTTCGCCGAGTACCCGGTGCTGCTCTTGCCGGTGTCGGCCGAGCTGCCTTTCCCGGACCAGCTCGATCTGGCCGGCGACGAAGCCTATGCGCGCGTCTGGCGCGCGCAGATGCCGCAGATCGGCGTGCCGTTCATGGGCTTGCCGGCCCTGTCCGTGGCCATGGGCAGCGTGCCGGGCGCGAAGGGGACGATCCCGGTGGGCGTGCAGCTCATGGCGGGCCGTTACCGCGAGGACCTGTGCCTGGCCGCGGGCGAGGTGATCGAGGCGGCGGGCCAGCCGATCGACATCGCCGAACCCGAAGCCTGAGGTCGGCGTCGAAGCCGGACGCGGATGCCGCAGCCAGCCTCGAGGTTTGATCCAGCGGGGATTCTGCGTCGGATATCAAACTGCTGGCGGGCGCGCGCGGCGCGCCTCAACCCGTCAGGGATGGCACGCCATGCTGGCCGGCGCCGGCCTGCCACTCGTGGCGCAGCAGCCCCATGATGCCGGTATCCCATCGCTGCTCGCCGACCCGCGTCGACGCGCGGCGCACGCCTTCGAGCTTGAATCCCAGCGCTTCATAGGTGCGCAGGGCGGGCTGGTTGAACATGTAGACGTTCAGCTCCAGCCGCTCGATGCCCGGCGTGCTGAACGCTTCCTGGATCATCAGCGCCGTCAGCGGGCGGGCCAGTCCCTGGCCGCGCATGGCGGGCGCGACGGCGACGCGGCCCAGGCGCGCGTTGCCGTCATGCCATTCATAGGCGAGCTGCGCATGTCCGACCGGCGCGCCATTGCGGCAAACCATCCAGCAGCGGCGCGCGGGCGGCGTGCTCCGGCCTTCGGCCAGCATGGTTTCCACGTGCAGCGGCGTGAGCGGATAGGAGAGCTGCGAGCCGCCCCATTGGACGACATCGGCAAGGCTGGAGAACCAGCCGGCAAGGAGGGAATGGTCTTCTGCCGTGAGCGGGCGCAGGGTCAGCATGGTGGCGGGGGCGCGTATGCGCCAGGTGACGCCGCGCGCGGCATGCGCGCGGACCGGCGCCACAGTATAGGCGGGCGCCGGCCGCGCCGTTCAGCCGCGTGCTTCGAAGCGCAGGCGCAGCACGCCCAGGTCGCCGTAGGCGATCTCGAGATCGCGGCCCGCCGGCACGTCCAGGAAGCCGGCATACGAGCCGGTGATGACATGCTGGCCGGCGCGCAGGCCGGCGCCTTGTTCACGCAGGAAGTTCGCCAGCCAGTACAGACCGGCCTTGGGCCGGCCGTTGGGATGGATGCCCGCGTGCTGCTCGGCATCCTGGCCGTCCACGGACAGCGTGATGGTCATGCTGGCGGGCGCGTCGTCGGCGGACGCGATGCGCGGTCCCAGCACCAGGCCCTGGTTGAACATGTGGTCGGCCAGCAGCTCGGGCAGGCTGGCGTGCTCCGGCAGCGCATAGCGGCACCCCAGCACTTCCAGCGCCAGCCGGGCGCCGCCGACGGCGGCATCGATCTCGGCTTCGCTGTAGGGCTGTGCTCGCGCCGGCAGATCGCGCGCCAGTTCGAAGGCGATCTCGGGTTCGACGCGCACGACGGCGCCCTGCGCGGGTACTGGCGAGGCGGCGCTGAAATGGACGGTGGATGTGTAGATGGGAGCCACCACGGATTTTTCGGGCGTGGGTAGCGCGCTCTTCCAGGCGGCGATGTCGTCGCGCCGCGTTTCGCGCAGCAGGCGGGCGGTGCTGCGTTGCACGGCGAAGGCCTGGCCCTGCGTCTGCGGCCGGCAATCGGCGGGCAGGCGCGGGCCGGGCACGCCGGCGTCGCGGGCGGCGATCAGGAAACGGGCGGCGTCGACGCTGCCGGGATACTCTTCGATCAGGATTCGCATGGCGTCACATTCCCAGGAACAGCAGGGTCCACAGGGCGATCATGGCGATCAGCCCGAGCCAGCAGGCGCCCCAGAAGCCCACTACCGGCCACTTGAGCGACAGCGGCACCTGCTTCGGATCCACATGGGCCAGCAGGCGGTTGGCGTTGCCGACGAGCCAGAAACGCGTGCCGGGGAACATCAGCCGGAAGAAATAATCGAGCATGATCGCCGCCTGGATGGCCAGCGGATACTGGTTGAAGGCCCGGTGCTCCAGGTAGGGATGCTTGAGCCGGGCGTTGATCTGTTTGGCCTTGAAGAAGAACAGCACGATGCCGCTGATCGAGCAGGTGACGAAGCACAGCACGAACAGGCTGAAGGCCAAGGCCAGCGCGGGGGTATGCATGACGAGAATTCCGGGGTTACGCGGCGCGCAGGCCGCGATGAGTGTCTGCCGTGAAGTACGGCGTCAGCCGCGCAACTGGCCTTCGCCGTTGAGCACCCATTTCAGCGTGGTCAGGCCTTCCAGTCCGACCGGGCCGCGCGCATGCAGGCGGTTGGTCGAAATGCCGATCTCGGCGCCCAGCCCGTACTCGAAGCCGTCGGCGAAGCAGGTGGGCAGGTTCACGTAGACCGAGCTGGAATCGACCTCGCGCTGGAAGCGCTGGGCCGCGGACAGGTCCTCGGTGACGATGGCGTCGGTGTGGCCGGAACCCCAGCGGGCGATGTGTTCGATGGCATCGTCCAGCGTGTCGACGATGCGCACCGCCAGGACCGGGCCCAGGTACTCGGTGCCCCAGTCTTCTTCCGTGGCGGGCTTGAGATGGGGCAGCAGCGCCAGCGTGCGCGGGCAGCCGCGCAGTTCGACGCCGCGCTCGGCGAAGTCCGCCGCCAGGCTGGGCAGGATCGACACGGCCGCGACCGCGTCCACCAGCAGCGTTTCCATGGCGCCGCAGATGCCGTAGCGGTAGGTCTTGGCGTTGATGGCGATGGCGTGGGCCTTGTCGGGATCGGCGGCCGCGTCGATGTAGACGTGGCAGTTGCCGTCCAGGTGCTTGATCAGCGGCACGCGCGCTTCCTGGGCCAGGCGCGCGATCAGGCCCTTGCCGCCGCGCGGCACGATGACGTCGATGTGCTCGGTCATGGTGATCAGCTTGCCGACCGCGGCCCGATCGGCCGTGGCCACCACCTGCACCGCGTCCTGCGGCAGTCCGGCGGCCGCCAGGCCGGCCTGGACCACGCGGCCCAGCGCGATGTTCGAGTGCAGCGCCTCGCTGCCGCCGCGCAGGATGGCGGCGTTGCCGGACTTCAGGCACAGCGCGGCCGCGTCGATGGTCACGTTGGGGCGCGATTCGTAGATGATGCCGATCACGCCCAGCGGCACGCGCATCTGCGCGACGCGCATGCCATTGGGGCGCAGCGAAGTGGCGGTGACGCTACCGACGGGGTCGGGCAGGGCGGCGATCTGGCGCAGGCCCTCGGCCATCAGTCCCAGCGTCTTGTCGGACAAGGCCAGGCGGTCCAGCAGCGCCGGTTCCAGGCCATTGGCCCGGGCCGCGGCCAGGTCTTTTTCATTGGCGGCCTTGAGTTCGTCGCGGCTGGCGGCCAGTGCGTCGGCCATGGCGTGCAGCGCCCGGTTCTTGGCGGCGCCGTTGGCGCGCATCATGGCGCGCGAGGCGCGGCGGGCATTTTCGCCCAGGGTGAGCATGGCGTGTTCGATGGTGGACGAGGACATGGCGGCGTCGATCATGAAATAGGGCGGCGCGGGCGCGGCCGGGGGATGGCGTTAGTGTAGCCGGCAGGGGCCGGGCGAAATCGGGGGCAGGGAAGGGACAGGCGGCCGTGCCGCCTTCACGGTCGGGCGCCGGCGGCGGCCACGCGCAGCGCCAGCCGCGTCATTTCTTCCCAGGGATCGGACAGGCGTCCGGGCACGGACAGGCCCTTGATGAGCCGGTCGACTTCATGCGCATGCTGCACGGCGGCCGGCCAGACCGCGGGCTGCACGCGCGACAGCGCCTGCAGCGCCAGGCGTTCGTGGGCGCCGAAGATGCGCAGCCGGCGCATCAGGCCGTTGGCGTCCTGGCCCAGCGCGCGGGCCTCGGCGATGCGCGCGAGCAGGCGGATTTCCTCGCCGACCGCCCACAGCACCAGGGGCAGCGCTTCGCCCTCGGCGCGCAGGCCGTCGATCATGCGGATGGTGCGGGCAATATCGCCGGCCAGCATGGCGTCGCGCAGGCCGAAGACATCGTAGCGGGCCACGTTCAGCACGGCGCGCTCCACGTCCTCGGCGGCCAGCTGGCCTTCGGGATAGAGCAGGCCCAGCTTCTGGATTTCCTGGTGGGCGGCCAGCAGGTTGCCTTCGACCTTGTCGGCCATCCATTGCAGGGTGGCGTTGTCGGCGCGCTGGTTCTGGCGCGCCAGCCGCATGCCCACCCAGGCGGGCAGCCGCCCGCGCTCGATGCTGGCGATGTCCACCATCATTCCGCCCCGGGCCAGCGCCTGGACCCAGCGGCTTTCGCGCGTGGCCTTGTCCAGCCGTGGCAGGGAAATCAGCACCAGCGTGTCGGCATCGGACTGGCCCTCGGCCTGCTCGGCCAGGCGGGCCAGCGTGTCGGCGCCCGCCTTGCCGGGCTTGCCCGTGGGGATCTTGATTTCGAGGATGCGGCGGTCGCCGAACAGCGACACGCTTTGCGTGGCCGCCAGCACCGAACTCCAGTCGCTGCGGGCGTCCATCACCATGGACAGCCGCTCGGTGTAGCCGGCGCCGCGCGCCGAGGCGCGCAGCGCGTCCACGGCCTCGGTGACGAGCAGCGGTTCGTCGCCGGACACCGTATACATCGGCGCGAGCCGGTTGCCGGCCCGCTGCAGGTGTTCCGCCAGGCGATCCGCGTCCAGGGGTTGTGCCATGGACGCCTAGCGCGACAGCGGCGCGTCGGTGGTGGACGGCGTCTGCCAGGGGGCGGGAGTGTTGACCGGCTGGGCCGCGTTCGGGTCGTACACCGGCGCGTCCACGCCATCCTCGTTCTTGCCAGGATTCTCGAACGCCTTGCGCACGTCGGGCGCGGTCATGCGGCGCAGCAGGCGCGACACCAGGTCGCGTTGCATGGCCTTGTACAGCGTTTCGATCTGGCCTTGCTTGGCCTGCACGATCTGGTCGTCATACGGCATTTCGCGGTAGATCGACAGCGTGGTGTCCGGGATCAGCGCGTTGCCCTTGGCATCGATCAGGCGGAAGGTGAAGTTGATGCCGAGTTCATACGATTCGACGCGGCCCTGAGCGTTGAGCGAGACTTCGCGCAAGCTGCGTGCGTCGTTGACCTGCTGCAGGATGGCCTGCGCTTCCTTCGGACTGTTGACGATCTTCGTATTGGGCGAAGCCGCGCGCAGCGAACGGCGCACGTCGGCGCCGAACTGCGTGGTGTCGGGAATACCCACATACAGCGTGTCGAACGGCATCGGCGTGACGCCGCGCAGCGCGAAGCCGCAGGCGGACAGCAGCATGAACAGCGCCAGGCAGGCGCCGCGCAGCAGCCAGGATTGGCGGGGGGAGTGCGTGTGTTGCCCGGCGAAGTGCATGCTTGACCTCATCAGCCTACGACGTTGACCAGTTTGCCCGGAACCACGATGACGCGCTTGGGCGGGCGGCCCTCCAGGTAGCGGGCGACCTCTTCCTGTTCGGCCGCGAGCTTCTCGATGTCCTCGCGGGCCGCCTGCGCGGTGACGCGGATCGAGCCGCGCAGCTTGCCGTTGACCTGCAGCATCAGCTCGATCTCGTCGGCGATCAGCGCGGCTTCGTCCACGTGCGGCCAGGGGGCGTCGAGCAGGTCGCCCAGCTCCTTGGCGTAGCCCAGGTCCTGCCACAGATGCCAGGTGACGTGCGGCACCACCGGGTACAGCACGCGCAGCAGGACGCCCAGCGTCTCGGCGCGGGCGGCGTCGGCGTGCGGGCCGTCCGGCAGCTTGGCGTCGTCGATGGCGTTCAGCATCTTCATGCAGGCCGACACCACGGTGTTGTACTGAATGCGCTGATAGTCGTAGTCGGCTTGCTTGAGCAGGCCGTAGACCTCGCGACGCAGGTCCTTGACCGGGGCCGGCGCGCCGGCCCAGTCGGCGCCCTGGGCCAGGCCGCGCGCCACGGCTTCGCGCTGCGCGTAGCTGATGGACCACAGGCGGCGCAGGAAGCGGTTCGAGCCTTCCACGCCCGAATCCGACCATTCCAGCGTCTGCTCGGGCGGGCTGGCGAACATGACGAACAGGCGCGCGGTGTCGGCGCCCAGCGTATCGATCAGCGATTGCGGGTCGACGCCGTTGTTCTTCGACTTGGACATGGTGCCCACGCCGCCGTAGGTGATGTCGGAGCCGTCGGACTTGAGCTTGGCGCCGGTGATGGCGCCGCGCGCGTCGTAGACGTTCTCGACTTCCTCGGGCCAGAAGTACTCGATGCCGCCCTGGGCGTTCTTGCGCGAGTAGATGTGGTTCAGCACCATGCCCTGGCACAGCAGCTTGGTGAAGGGCTCGTCGAAGTTGAGCATGCCCATGTCGCGCATGACCTTGGTCCAGAACCGGGCGTACAGCAGGTGCAGCACCGCGTGCTCGATCCCGCCGATGTACTGGTCCATCGGCATCCAGTAGTCGTTGCGTCCGTCCACCATGGCCTGGTCGTTGCCCGGCGAGGTGTAGCGCATGAAGTACCAGGACGAGTCCACGAAGGTGTCCATGGTGTCGGTTTCACGGCGCGCCGGCTTGCCGCAGCTGGGGCAGGCGCAGGACAGGAAGGCTTCGTTCTTGGCCAGCGGGTTGCCGCTGCCGTCGGGGATCAGGTCGTCGGGCAGCACCACCGGCAGGTCCTTCTCGGGGACCGGCACCGGGCCGCAATCCGGGCAGTGGATGATGGGGATCGGGGTGCCCCAGTAGCGCTGGCGCGAGATGCCCCAGTCGCGCAGGCGCCAGGTGGTCTGCTTCTCGCCCAGGCCTTGCGCGCCCAGGTCGGCGGCGATGGCGTCCACGGCTTCCTTGTGCGACAGGCCGTCGTACTTACCGGAATTGATCGTCAGGCCGGACTGCTTGTCGCCGTACCATTCCTGCCAGGCCTGGTCGGAGTATTCCTTGCCGGCCACGGCCACGACCTGGCGGATCGGCAGCTGGTACTTGCGGGCGAAGGCGAAGTCGCGCTCGTCGTGCGCCGGCACGCCCATCACGGCGCCGTCGCCGTAGGTCATGAGCACGTAGTTGCCGACCCAGACCTCGACCTCGGCGCCCGTGACCGGGTGCGTGACGTACAGGCCGGTGGGCATGCCTTCCTTTTCGCGCGTGGCCATTTCGGCCTCGGTCGTGCCGCCGAGCTTGCATTGCTCGATGAAGGCGGCCAGCCGCGGATTGGAAGCAGCGGCGTGCGTGGCCAGCGGGTGCTCGGGGGCGACCGCGCAGAAGGTGACGCCCATGATGGTGTCGGCGCGGGTGGTGAAGACGTACAGTTTGCCGTCCTGGATCAGCTGGCCGTCGGCGCCCGCGATCTTGTGCGGGAAGGCGAAGCGCAGGCCCTCGGACTTGCCGATCCAGTTTTCCTGCATCAGGCGCACGCGCTCGGGCCAGCCGGGCAGGTCGTTCTGCACCGCGCCCAGCAGTTCGTCGGCGTAGTCGGTGATGCGCAGGTAGTAGCCCGGGATCTCGCGCTTTTCAACGGGCGCGCCGGAACGCCAGCCGCGGCCGTCGATGACCTGTTCGTTGGCCAGCACGGTCTGGTCCACCGGGTCCCAGTTGACGATCTGGGTCTTGCGGTAGGCCACGCCCTTTTCGAGCATCTTCAGGAACAGCCACTGGTTCCATTTGTAGTACTGCGGATCGCAGGCGCACATCTCGCGCGACCAGTCGATCGCCAGACCCATCGCCTTCATCTGCTTCTTCATATAGGCGATGTTGTCGTAGGTCCACTTGGCCGGCGGCACCTTGGACTTGATGGCGGCGTTCTCGGCCGGCATGCCGAAGGCGTCCCAGCCCATGGGCATCAGCACGTTGTAGCCGCGCATGCGCAGCTGGCGCGCCATCATGTCGTTGATGGTGTAGTTGCGCACGTGACCCATGTGCAGCTTGCCGCTGGGGTAGGGCAGCATGGAGCAGGCGTAGAACTTGGGCTTTTCGGAGCCGTCGGCGTTCTTCGCGTGTTCGTGGACCAGATAGGCGTCGCGGGCCTGCCAGTCTTGCTGGGCGGCCGCTTCGACGGTAGTGGGAAGGTAACGTTCCTGCATGAGCTCGTGCGCGTTGGCGAAAAAGGGAAGGCCGCCCCGACCTGGCGGCGCTGGCGCGGCCCGGTTCGGTGGCAGTCAAAACCCCTGATTATAGGAGGTGCTAGGCGCGGATAGGGGACAGGGCGGTTTCCGGCACGCGCGCGCTGGGGGACAGGGTCCCGTAGGCCAGCGTGATCACGCCCAGCGCCGCCCCGGCGGCCACCACGCCGGTCCAGCCGAAATGCGAATAGAGCCAGGACGATACCAGCGAGCCGGACGCGCCGCCAATGAAATAGCTGGTCATGTAGCCGGCCGTCAGGCGGCTGCGGGCTTCCGGCCGCAGCGGATAGATGCAGCTGGTATTGGTGACATGCACGCCCTGGATGGCCAGGTCCTGCAACAGGATGCCGGCCAGCAGCGCCAGCACCGATGCCTGGCCGAAGGCCATCAGGCCCCAGGAACCCAGCAGGAGGAGCAGCCCGACGCGGGTCGCGAGGTTGGCCAGTCCGCGGTCCGCCAGCCGGCCGAAGCGGTTGGCGGCGAAGGCGCCGGCCGCGCCGGCCAGGCCGAACAGGCCGATCGTGGTGGTGTTGTAGGAATAGGGCGGGCTGGACAGCAGGAAGGTCAGCGGCGTCCACAGCATGCTGAATGCGGCGAACAGCAAGGCGCCCAGGATCGAGCGGGCCCGGAACAGCGGCTCATCGACGAACATGCGCAGGATCGAGCCCAGCAGGCGCGGATAGCTCAGTCCCGCCTGGCTCTGGTGGCGCGGCAGCACGCGCCACAGCACGGCGGACATGGCCAGCATCAGCAGGGACGCCACCCAATAGACGGTGCGCCAGCTGCCCAGGTCGGCCAGCACGCCGGCGAAGGTCCGCGCCAGCAGGATGCCCAGCAGCAGGCCGCTCATGACCGCGCCCACCGCCTTGCCGCGCTCATGAGGCAAGGCCAGCGTGGCGGCGAAGGGCACCAGGATCTGGGCGACCACCGACAGCATGCCGGTCAGCGCCGTGCCCAGCATCAGCACCGTGATGTTGGGCGCGAAGGCGGAAACCAGCAGGCTGGCCGAGGACAGCAGCGTCATCAGCACGATCAGGCCGCGCCGTTCGTACATATCGCCCAGGGGCACCAGCAGCATCAGCCCGGCGGCATAGCTCAGCTGGGCGGTCGTGACGATGCCGCCAGCGGCGGCGTTGGACAGCGAGAACTGCTCGCCGATGGTGTGCAGCAGCGGCTGGGCGTAGTAGTTGCTGGCGACGGCCAGGCCGGTGGCCAGGGACATCAGCAGGATCATCGGCGCGGTCAGCGGCGGCGTGTGCGAAGCAGGGGAGATCATGGCGGAGTGCGGCAGGGGAAAAATCGGATCGGTCGCGGGCGGCGGCGCTCAGGCGTCCACGCCGCCGGGCGCTTCCAGGTCGTGGTTGATCAGCAGTTTCTTCAGCAGGCCGGCGAGCTGGCGGCGTTCCGCCGCGCCCAGCGGCTCGAGCAGCTGTTCGAGGTTCTTCAGGTAGTCCTTGAGCACGGCGCGGATCGTGCGCAGGCCGTCGGCCGTGAGCGACACGATGGTGCCGCGCCGGTCTTCGGGGTTGGGGTTGCGGGCCAGCAGGCCGGCCTGTTCCAGACGGTCGAGCCGGTTGGTCATGGCGCCCGAGGTCAGCAACAGGGCCGCCACCAGCTTCTGCGGATTCATCGCATAGGGCGGGCCGCAGCGATACAGCGTGGCCAGCACGTCGAACTCGCCCTGGTTCAGCTGATGCTGGCGGAAGCCGCAGTTGACGTTGCGCGTGGCGAAGGCATTGAGCCGGAACAGACGGGTGATCACCGCCATGGACGAGAAGTCCTGGCCGGGGCATTCGGCGGTCCATTGGGACAGCACGAGATCGACGAAATCGGTTTGCGGCATGGTTGGCGAGGCTCCTTACGGCCGGTCGGCGCGCCGGTTCGCGCCGGGCTGGGCCGTGGTTCGGCGGGCGATGAATGATGCGCCCGATTTGTCTTCAAGTAAAGTATCTTTATATGAAGATAAATTCTAACAAGCCGGCGGGCTTCATGCAAAGGCCGTCGCGCAAAAGAGAAAGGCCCGCCTCTTGCGAGGCGGGCCTTTCCCGGCTTGACCGGATACTGCGCGGAAATTACTGCGCGGCGTCCTTCAGCTTCTTGAGCGGGCGAACCTTCACCTTCACCGAAGCCGGCTTGGCGGGGAACCAGCGCTCTTCACCGGTGAACGGATCCTTGCCGAAGCGCTTGGCCTTGGCGGGAACCTTCTGCACGGAGACCTTGAACAGGCCGGGCAGCGTGAATTCGCCGGCGCCCTTCTTGTCCACCGAGCCCAGCACCGAGGTTTCCAGGCTGGCCAGGACGGCCTTGACCGACTTGGCTTCAACGCCCGATTGCTCGACCAGATAGGCGATGAGCTGGGTCTTGTTCAGGGCGGCCTTGATGGCCTTGGGGGCGGCAGCGACCTTCTTGGCGGCGACGACCTTCTTCGCTGCGGGCTTCACAGCGGGCTTGGCGGCGGTAGCCTTCTTCGCGGGCGCCTTGGCGGCGGGCTTGGTGACTTTCTTGGCAGGAGCTTTAGCTTTCGTGGCCATGGTCAAAATCCGTATGTTGAGGACTAGAGCAGCGCGAGCCGGGTATCGGCAACGAACGCCACGCGCCCGATGATAGCGGAAGAGTCGCTGTTTATGCGGCTTTCCGAAGGGGTTTCGATCAATCTTTGTTGTTTTCCACGCAGCAAACCTCTTAAAACAAGGGGTCTTGCAAGATGTCGTGACATTTTCCCGGCGTCGCAAGCAGCGTGAATGACGGGATGCGGCGCGCTGAACCAAGCGCCGCGAGCATGTTCAAATGCCTGCGCCGCGCGTTGCGCCGGCACTCACGCAAGCATGCAAGGAAGCAGAGCAGTCTATGTTGTCGATGAATAAGTATGTTCCCCCGCGGCATGATCGGGACGTGAACCCGCGGGCCCGGCGGGGGCGTCTTTCAAGCCTTTTCCAGCGAGGCGGCCGGGTCGTGCAAAAGTTTGCGGTCGCCATGCTGGCCGCCTCGGCCTTCGCGTCCGGCGCATGGGCGCAGGCGTTGCCGGCGCCGGAGCTGTCGGCCAAGGCGTGGCTGCTGCTGGACGAAACCAGCGGCCAGGTGATCGCCTCGCACGCCGCCACCGCGCGCATCGAGCCGGCTTCGCTGACCAAGATCATGACGGCCTATATCGTGTTCGGCGCGCTGCAGGACGGTACGCTGAAACCGGAGCAGAAGGTGCGCGTGTCCACGCGGGCCTGGAAGGTGCCGGCGGGCAGCTCGAAGATGTTCCTGGAGCCCGGCTCGCTGGTCACGGTGGACAATCTGTTGCGCGGGCTGATGGTGCAGTCGGGCAATGACGCCGCCGTGGCGCTGGCCGAAGCCGTGTCCGGCAGCGTGGAGGCCTTCGTCGAGCGCATGAATCAGACCGCCGTGGCGCTGGGGCTGCACGGCACGCATTTCGCCAGTCCGCACGGCCTGTCCGATCCGGCCACGTACTCCACCGTCAGCGATCTGTCGGTGCTGGCCACGCGCTTCATCCGCGATTACCCCGAGCTGTACCGGACCTACGATTCGGCCAAGCAGTTCACCTACAACAACATCACCCAGTCCAACCGCAATCGCCTGCTGTGGCTGGATCCGAGCGTGGACGGCCTGAAGACCGGCCATACCGATGCCGCCGGCTACTGCCTGGTGGCCACCGCGCGCCGACCCAATGGCGCCGACCAGCGTCGCCTGATCACGGTGGTGGTGGGCGTGGAATCGGAAAAACAGCGCACCAAGGAAAGCCGCGAGTTGCTGGAATGGGGCTTCCAGGGGTTCAATACCGTCAAGCTCTACGCCAAGGGCCAGCCCGTGGCCATGCCCGAAGTCTGGAAAGGCCAGGCCGACAGCCTGAAGGCCGGCTTCGCGCGCGATCTGTATGTGACCGTGCCGGCCGGCGCCAAGGTCGAACCGGTGTGGGCGCCGCGCGAGCCGCTGGTCGCGCCGATCGCGGCGCAGGCCGAAGTCGGCGAGTTGCGCGTCATGGTGGATGGCAAGCCGGCGCGGCAGTTTCCGGTGCTGGCGCTGGAACCCGTCGAACAGGCCGGATTTGCCGGCCGCGCCTGGGATTCGATCCGCCTGTGGTGGCGTGAAACCACGGGCTGAGCAAAGGAGGCCCGCATGATTGTGAGATCGCCATGGCCGTGAGTTTTCCCGGCGGGCCGGCGCCCGCGCCCGGACCCGACCAGCCCCTGGCCCTGCTGTCGGCCTGTCATGGCCGCATCGCCCGTCAGTGCGCCACGCTCAGCCGGCTGGCCGGGCATCTGCCCGAGCATGGCAGCGACGCCAGTGCGCAGAGCGCGGCGGCCAGCCTGCTGCGCTATTTCGAGACGGCCGCAGTCCATCACCACGAGGACGAGGAAGAAGACCTGTTCCCGGCGCTGATCGAGGCCATGGCCGGTTCCGACGCGGTCTGCCTGCACGCGTTGGTGCAGGGACTGAAGGCCGACCACCGCCGGCTGGCCGCGCTGTGGGAGCCGCTGCGCGGCGCGCTGGCCGAGATCGCGGCGGGCATGCCCGCCAGCCTGACGCCCGCGCAGGCGCGGGAATTCGCCGAGGCCTATGCCGGCCATATCCGCCGCGAGGAAGACGAGCTGCTGCCGCTGGCGGCGCGGCTCATCGCCGATGATGTGCTGGCCGATATCGGCCGGGCCATGCGCGCGCGCCGAGGCGGCGGCGCCGCCTGAGCCGCTGCGCCGCCAGTCGCCAGGCGCTACGATGCGGGACAGCCGGCGCGCACCGCGCCGGATCACGGAGGCTATCCGCGCCATGACCGATCCCGTTCCCAGCCGCAACGCCCGTTTCCGTCGTCTGCTGACCGACCCCCTGCTGGCTCATGCCATGTCGGCGCACAACCCGCTGTCGGCCCTGTTGGCCGCCGAGGCCGGCTTCGACGCGGTCTGGGGCAGCGGTTTCGAACTGTCGGCCAGCCATGCGGTGCCGGACGCGAGCATCCTGTCGCCGGTGCAGCACCTGGACATGATGCGGGCCATGGCCGCCGCCTCGCCGGCGCCGGTGATCGCGGATATCGACACGGGTTTCGGCAACGCCATCAACGTCGCCTACATGCTGCCGCAGTACGAGGCCGCGGGCGTGTCGGCGGTGGTGATGGAAGACAAGACCTTCCCCAAGGACACCAGCCTGCGCGCCGGCGGCCGCCAGGAACTGGCGCGCGTGCCTGAATTCCAGGGCAAGATCGAGGCCGCGCTGGCCGCGCGGCGTGATCCGGACTTCTGTGTCATCGCCCGCTGCGAGGCGCTGATCGCCGGGCTGGGGCAGGCCGAGGCGCTGGCGCGCGCGGCGGCGTATGAAGAAGCGGGCGCCGACGCTATCCTGATTCATTCCAAGCAGACCGCGCCGGACGAGGTACTGGCTTTCGTCGCCGCCTGGCAGGGCCGCGCGCCGCTGGTGCTGGTGCCCACCGCCTATCCGCAGCTGCGCGAGCGCGATATCCAGGCGCTGGGCAAGGTCGGGCTGGTGATCTATGGCAACCATGCCATCCGCGCGGCCGTGGGCGCCATGCGCGACGTGTTCGCCCGCATCCGGCGCGACGGCGGCGTTCACGAAGTGAATGCGATGTTGCCGACCGTAGGCGATATCATGGCGCTGCAGGGCGATGCCGCCATGCGAGAACTGGAGCGCAGGTTCCTGCGCTAGCGCCTTTGGGGCGCGGGCCGCCGGCGCCTGTCGGCAGGCCGCAAGACAAGAAAGACCGGGGGAAGCATGGCGTTTCAAGGGCGGGCCTGGCTGGGCCGGCTGTTTGGCGATTGGGTGGCGGATGTCGGTCCGGCCACGCTGCGCGCCGATCTGGCGGCGGGGCTGCTGGGGGCGCTGCTGGTGCTGCCGCAGGGCGTGGCTTTCGCCACGCTGGCGGGCCTGCCGCCGGAATACGGCCTGTACTCGGCCATCATTCCCTGTGCGGTGGCGGCTCTGGCCGGGTCCAGCCGCCATGTGATGTCGGGGCCGACCAACGCCAATTCGCTGGCGCTGTTCGCCGTGCTGGCGCCGCTGGCCGCGGCCGGCAGTCCCGCCTATATCCAGCTGGCGCTGGCCGTGACCGTGCTGGTCGGCCTGATGCAGTGGCTGGTGGGCGCGCTGCGGTTGGGTTCGCTGGCGCATTTCATTTCGCCGTCGGCGCTGTTCGGCTTCACCAGCGGCGCGGCGGTGCTGATCGCCGTGCATGCGCTGAAGGATGCGCTGGGCCTGCCCGCCCCGGATTCGCATGGCGCGGGCTCGTTGCTGCTCAACCTGGCCTCGCATGCCGGCCAGGCGCAGGCTGGTTCCATCATCGTGACGCTGGCGACGCTGGGCGCGGCGCTGCTGGTGCGCCGGCTGGACAAGCGCAAGCCCTATATGCTGGCCGGCCTGGCCGCCGGCACGATGGCGGCGGCGGCCTGGAATGCGTGGGGCGGCGCCGGCGTGCCGGTGCTGGGCGCCATCGCCCAGCCCTGGCCGCCGTTCCACGTGCCCAGCGTGGACTGGCGCGCGCTGCCCGACCTGCTCAGCCTGGCCTTCGCGCTGACCATCGTGGCGCTGGCGCAGTCCATCTCCATCGCCAAGGCCGTGGCGGCGCGCTCGGGCCAGCGCATCGACGCGAACCGCGAATTCATGGGGCAGGGCCTGTCCAACATCGTCGGCGGCTTCTTCTCGTGCTACCTGTCCTGCGGTTCGCTGAACCGCTCCGTGCCCAACTTCGAGGCCGGCGCCAGGACGCCGCTGGCGGCGGTGTTCTCGGCCTTGCTGCTGGTGGCGCTGGTGGCTCTGTCGGCGCCGCTGCTGGCGTTGATTCCGCATGCCGCCATCGCGGGCCTGCTGCTGCTGGTAGCCTGGACGCTGCTGGATGCGCCCCGCTGGCGACGCCTGCTGGCCACGCAGCGCGGCGAGGCGGCGATCGCGGCGGCGACCCTGGCGGCCACCGTGACGATACGGATGGAAGTGGCGATCCTGCTGGGCACGGTGCTGTCGCTGATGGCCTATCTGCACCGCACGTCGCGGCCCGCCATGCGCATCATGGGCTTCGATGGGCGCGGGCTGGACCGCCGCTTCGTCGTGATGGCGCAGCCGCCGCAGCCCGAGGCCCTGCCCGAATGCCCGCAGCTCAAGCTGCTGCGCATGGAGGGCTCGGTGTATTTCGGCGCGGCCGCGCACGTGGCGCAGCGGCTGCACGAACTGCGCGCCGCGCCGGACGCGCCGCGTCATCTGCTGGTCATGGCCAAGAGCATGAACTTCATTGACCTGGCCGGCGCCGAGGTCTGGGAAGATGAGCTGGCCGCGCGGCGCGCGATGGGCGGCGATCTGTATTTCCACCGGCCCCGCCCCGAGGTCATGGCGATGTGGCGGCGCACCGGATTCCTGCAACGGCTGGGCGAAGACCACATCTTTCCCGACAAGGCGACAGCGCTGCACGCGATCTATGCCAGGTTGGACCGCACGGTGTGCGCGGGCTGTCAGGCCCGGATCTTCTGGGAGTGTCAGCCGGACAGCCCGCAAGCGGGCGGCTGAAGAGGACGCACGTGCAGGATGGGGGCGGGCGGAAGCGGGAGCCGCAAAAGGGCGTTGGAGAGGGAGGCTGGAACAGGGCTCAGCAAGAGCGCTGCCCGCCCAGCCGGGACCCGACCGAGGACTGTGCCGGGTTGATCACGCGGCGGGCGCTTCCGTGCCCAGATAGGCCGCCTGGACTCGCGGATCGGCGGCGATCGCGGCCGGTTCGCCTTCCGCCAGCAGACTGCCGCGCACCAGCACGGCGATGCGGTCGGCGTGCTTGAAGACCACGTCCAGGCTGTGCTCGGTGAACAGCACCGCGATGCCGCGCGTGTCGGCCAATTGCCGCGTCAGCTGCATCAGCGCGTGGCGTTCATTGGTGGCCATGCCCGCCGTGGGTTCGTCCATCAGCAAGAGGCGCGGGCGGTGCGCCAGCGCCATGGCCAGCTCCACGCGCTTGACGTCGCCATAGGCCAGCTCGCCGCAGGCCTGCCCGGCCTTGCCGGCCATCTGTGTCTGTTCCAGCAGCGCCATCGCTTCGTCCACCGCGTGGCGGCCAGCCCGGCGCCAGGGATGGAAGACCAGGCGGTCGCGCGACAGCAGCGCGGTCTGCACGTTCTCCAGTACGGTCATGGAGCGGAACACGGCGGCGGTCTGGAACGTGCGGCCCACGCCGAGGCGGCAGATACGCGCGGCGGACAGGCCGACCAGTTCGCGGCCGTCCAGGCGCACCGAACCCGTGTCGGGCCGGACCTGCCCGCCCAGCGCGTTGAAGCAGGTGGATTTGCCGGCGCCGTTAGGTCCGATCAGGGCCAGCATCTGTCCGGCCTGGAGCGTGAACGACACGCCGGCCAGCGCGTCGATGCCGCCGAAGGACTTGCGCAGGTCGCGGACCTGGAGCAGGGCGGGGGCGCTCATTTCGCGGCGCTCCGAAGCGACAGCCGGCGGGTCCAGCGCGCCGCCGCGCCGGCGAGCCCGTCGGGAAACGCCATGACCAGGGCCAGGATGGCCAGCCCCAGCAGCGCGTGCCAGTATTCGGTGCTGCGCGCGGCCGCGTCCTGCAGCCAGGTATAGGCCGCCGCGCCGGCCAGCGGACCGGCCAGCGATTGCAGCCCGCCGAGCAGCACCATGACCAGCCCGTCGACCGAGCGGCCGACGGCCATCGCGTCGGGCGCGATGCTGCCCTTGGAAAAGGCGTACAGCGAACCGGCCATGCCGGCGGCCAGCGAGGCGGCCACGAAGCCCGCCCATTGCACGCGGCGCGTGTCCATGCCCAGCGCTTCGGCGCGCAGGGCCGAGTCGCGCACGCCGCGCAGCGCGTAGCCCAGCGGCGCGAACGCGAGCCGTCGCAGCCACCAGACGCCCAGCGCGCACAGCGCCAGCGTCAGGTAGTAGTAGCCGGGACCGCTGCTCAGCCAGGCGGCGGGCCACAGGCCGGTGAGTCCGTTGCTGCCGCCGGTGACGTCGTCCCACTGGAAGGCGGTGGCCCACAGGATCTGCGCCACGGCCAGCGTCAGCATGGCCAGGTAGACGCCGGACAGGCGCACGCAGAACCAGCCGAACACCAGCGCGCCCAGCGCCGCGGCCAGCGGCCCCAGCAGCAGCGCGGCCTCCATCGGCAGCGCGCCGAGCTTGAGCAGCAGCGCCGCGCCGTAGGCGCCCAGGCCGAACCAGGCGGCGTGGCCGAAACTGGTCATGCCGGCCAGCCCGGTCAGGAAATGCAGGCTGGCCGCGAACAGCGCGGCAATCAGGATCTCGGTCAGCAGGATGGCCAGGTACGGCCATTGCTGGCCCAACAGCGGCGCCGCGATCAACAGCGCCAGCAGCGCGCCATATGCCAGCCGCAGGCGCTTGCCGGCGGGGGCTATCGGGCGTTCCGGCTTGGTCGCGTGGCCGGCCGGCGCGGGCGGCTTGCCCATCAGGCCCCAGGGCCGCGCCACCAGCACCACGGCCATGACCGCGAATTCGGCCAGCAGCGTCAGCTTGGACAGATTGAAGACCCAGGGGCCGATCTGCACCTGGCCCAGGAACACGAACAGGGACTTGGCCAGGCTGATCAGCAGCGCGGCCAGGAAGGCGCCGGGGATCGAACCCAGGCCGCCCACCACCACCACCACGAAGGCGCTGGCGATGACTTCCAGGTCCAGCCCCAGCGTGGCCGGCGTGCGCGGCGCGGCCAGCGCGCCGCCCAGGCCCGCCAGGAAGGCGCCCAGCGTGAAGGCCGACGTGAATAGCCAGGCCTGGTTCACGCCCAGCGCGGCCAGCATGCTGCGGTTCTCCGAGGCGGCGCGCAGCAGCCGGCCCCAGCGCGTGCGCATCAGCAGCAGCCACAGCAGGCCCAGCACGATCGGGCCGGCGGCGATGAGCAGCAGGTCGTATTGCGGGTAGCGGCGGCCCAGGATCTCGACCGCGCCCGCGAGGCCGGGGGCGCGGGCGGAGAACAGGTCTTCCGGGCCCCACAGGGCCAGCGTGGCGTCGCCGATGATGAGCAGCAGCGCGAAGGTGGCCAGCAGCTGGAACAGCTCGGGCGCGCCGTAGAGGCGGCTGAGCACCAGGCGCTCGGCCGTCGCGCCGATGAGGCCGGTGGCCAGCGCCGCCAGCAGCAGGCCGGCCCAATAGCCGGCGCCGCCGCCAAAATAGCCGGTGAAGGTCCAGGCCAGGTAAATGCCCAGCATGTAGAACGAGCCGTGCGCGAAGTTGACCACGCGCGTGACGCCGAAGATCAGCGACAGGCCCGCGGCCACCAGGAACAGCGCGCTGGCGTCCGCCAGGCCGTTGAGCAGCTGCAACAGCAGCCCGGAACCGCTCATCACTGGGCCGGACGCATCTTGCGCACTTGCTCGTCCGGCGGCTGCAGGCGGGCGCCGTCCATGTAGGCGAAGTCCTTCATGATGCCCTTGCCGTCCTCGACCGCGGTCACGCCCACGTACACGCCCATGGTGGATTGATGGTCGATCTTGCGGTACTGGATCTGGCCGTAGGGCGTATCGACCTTCAGCCCGGCGAAGGCGTCGACGAGTTTCTCGGTGTCGACCGCGCCGGCGGCCTTCAGGCCCTGGGCGATGGACATTAGCGAGGCGTAGCCCACCACCGAGCCGACCTTGGGCGTCTCGTTGTAGCGCTTGCGGTAGGCCTCGACGAAGTTCTTGTTCGCGGGCGTGTCGATGGCATACCAGGGGTAGCCGGTGACGATCCATCCCGTGGGCGCGTCGGCGCCCAGCGGTTCCAGGTATTCGGGCTCGCCGGACAGCACCGACACCACCGGCATGTTCTCGAACAGGCCGCGCGTGTTACCTTCGCGCACGAAGCGCGTCAGGTCGGCGGCGAACAGCACGTTGAAGATGGCGTCAGGCTTGGCGTCGGCCAGGGCCTGGACCACGGCGCCGGCGTCGACCTTGCCCAGCGGCACGGCCTGCTCGGCGACGAACTCCACGTCCGACTGGAACGACTTCATCATGGCCTTGAAGGTCGCCACCGCCGATTGGCCGTATTCATAGTTGGGGTAGACGATGGCCCAGCGCTTCTTGCGCAGGGCCAGCGCCTTGGGCGCCAGCGCGGCCACGTGCATCCAGGTGGACGGACGCAGCCGGTAGGTGTAGCGATTGCCTTCCTGCCAGGTGATCTTGTCCGTCAACGGCTCGGCGGCCAGGAAGAACACCTGCTGCTGCTTGGCGAAGTCGGTCAGCGCCAGCCCGGTGTTGGACAGGAAGCCGCCGAACAGCAGCTCGACCTTTTCGCGCGCCAGCAGCTCCTGCGCGGCGCGCACCGAGTCGCCGGGGTTGCCGTTGTCGTCGCGCGAGATCACCTCCAGCTTGCGGCCGAGCACGCCGCCTTCGGCGTTGACCTGCTCCAGCGCCAGCTGCCAGCCTTTCTTGTACGGTCCCAGGAAGGCGGGGATGGCCTTGTAGCTGTTGATCTCGCCAATGCGGATCGGCGGTTCCTTGTCCTTGGCCTGGGCGGCCGGGGTCAGCGCCAGGGCCAGGAGCATGGGCGCGAGCGCGCGGCGCAGCAGGGAAAGGCAGGGACGTAGCATGGCGGGAATCGGGATCGTGTGGGATTCAAGCGGACGGCGGGCGCCTGTCGCCCGTCGCTGGCGGCCCAATTGAAACATGGGGCCGGCGTCCAGGCAAAGCAAATGCCGTCCCGTGGCCTGCGCGGGCGCGCGCCGGGCGCGATGCGCCATCATTCACGGCAAAAATTCACGGCAAAAAAATAGCCCCGCGCGGGCGGGGCTATTTTCGGGAAATCCGGCTGAATTACTTCAGCTTGGTTTCCTTGTAGTCAACGTGCTTGCGAGCGACGGGATCAAACTTCTTGATCAGCATCTTCTCGGGCATGTTGCGCTTGTTCTTGGTGGTCGTGTAGAAATGACCCGTGCCGGCGGTCGACTCGAGCTTGATCTTTTCGCGGATACCTTTGGCCATGTCGTGCTCCTAGTATGTCAGATTGGCGGGAGGCCGATTAGGCCAGTTCGCCGCGGGCACGCATGTCGGCCAGCACGGCGTCGATGCCGTTCTTGTCGATCGTGCGGATGGCCTTGGCCGAAACACGCAGGCGGACCCAGCGGTTTTCGCTTTCAACCCAGAACCGGCGCGATTGCAGGTTGGGCAGGAAGCGACGCTTGGTCTTGTTGTTCGCGTGCGAAACATTGTTGCCCACCATCGGGCCTTTGCCGGTCACTTGGCATACGCGTGCCATGGATGCACCTCTTTGTGTCGTTCTTGCGCGCATCGCCGGGAGGTGGACAGGGTGTCAGCCGCCGGGCTGTGGAACCTGCGCATCTGCTGGATGTTCCAGCCTTGCGCCGTTCATGCCGGCCACCCAGTCTTAGTGGATGAGGGGGGCTACGCGTTCAGTGCCGCTTTTCAACGGCGCCCAAGCGTATCCGCCCAGTGCTTATACCCGCTGCCTGCCGCCCGCTGGCCGATTCTGCATGCCGGCTCGTCCAGACTGGCGCCAGGGACGCTGGTGTCAGGGATTTCGCCAGACCTGCCGGATCCGCCGGAGTTTTCATGAGCCAAAGGCCTTTTCAAAGGACTCTGAGCCAAGAAAAACCCGCTGTGCGCGGTTGGGGGTCAGAGTGCCGAACTACAAAGCATAGTAGTCCTGCACGGGAAACTTCATGTGAAGACTGCGATTCTAATACGAAAAAGCCAAGTAAATCAAGCGAAAGCGCTATCGAGTGTGCGATTGCGCCACGCGGCCAGAGATCCAGGACAGGCAGGCGCAGGTCGCCAGCGTGGTCGTCAGGGGCAGGGCGCTGCCGGTCTGCCAGGCGCTGACGGCGAATCCGGCCAGCGCGCCGCAGGACAGTTGAACCGTCCCCAGCAAGGCCGAGGCGGCGCCCAGGCGCTTTCCTTGCTCGGCCAGCGCCAGCGCCGCCGAGTTGGGATTCACGAAGCCCTGGCTGCCCATGTAGCCGATCAGGCAGAGCATCAGCAGCGGCAGGCTCATCCAGCCGGCCACGGTCAGCGCCACGGCGGCCAGGCTGGCGCAGGCCAGCGCGGTCAGCGCGCGGCGCTGCAACAGGCGCGGCGGATGGGTACGCAGCAGGCGCGCGCTGATCTGCGAGCATACGATCAGCGACAGCGCGTTGGCGCCGAACAGCAGGCCGAAATACTGCGGCGGCACGCCGTAGAGTTCGATGAACACGCGCGGCGAACCGATGATGTACGCGAACATGCCGGCCTGGCCAAAGCCGCCGGCCAGGCTGTGCGCCATGAAGCCGCGATGGGCGAACAGGGCGCGGTAATTGTGCAGGATGGTCTGCCAGCGCAGCGGCACTACGCGCTCGGGCGCCAGCGATTCCTTCATGATCAGGATCACGGCGGTCATCAGCATGGCGCCGCCGGCCACCATCACCCAGAACAGGCTGCGCCAGCTGGCGATCGTCAGCAACTGCCCGCCGGCCAGCGGAGCAAGGATCGGCGCCAGTCCCATGATCAGCATCAGCAGCGACATGGCGCGCGCCGCTTCCTGGGTTTCGTAGTGGTCGCGAATGACGGCGCGCGGGATCACGATGCCGGCCGCCCCGCCCATGGCCTGCAGCACGCGCCAGCCGGTCAGGGCCTGCGCCGAGCCGGCCAGCGCGCAACCCAGCGAACCCAGCATGAACAGCGCCAGGCCCACCAGCAGCGGCGGCTTGCGGCCGTAGCGGTCGGCCATCGGGCCGTAGAACACCTGCGCCAGCGCCAGTCCGATCAGGTAGGCGGCCAGCGTGCGCTCCACGTCGCCGCGCGGCACGCCCAGATTGGCCGCGATCGTCGGGAACGCCGGCAGGTACATGTCGATGGCGAAGGGGCCGATCGCCGTCAGCGCGCCCATGAGGATGAGCCAGCCGGGCAGGCCGCGGGAGGTGTGCGTAGGGGACATGAAGGTATACGGAGAGCAACGGTCGCGGGACATGAGGGCGCGGTTGCCGACCGTTGCGTGTCTGGCGCCAAGCGGGCAAATGTATCACGCGTGGCCTTACAGGAAGTTGGTGCGCGTTTTCCGATTCATCGGGTCGCGCAGCGTCAGGGGGGACTTATCCGGCGGCCGCGACCAGCGCCTTGGCCCAGTCGGGCGTGGCGCGGATGTCGTCGGGCGTGATCGGGAACGTCAGCCGGCCCTGGTCCATTCCCAGCACCAGGCGCGGCTCCGGCACCGCCGTGCCCACGGCCACGTCGACGCTGTTGTCGTAGGCGCGCAGCTGCGCCAGGCGCGGCATCAGGATGATGAGGTTGAGCAGCGAGGTGCGGCAGCGCTGGCGGATGCGGTCCTCGGGGATGTCGTGTCCGCCGCGCGCCACGCGCAGGCGCACCCGCTGGATATGCTGCGCGGCATCGCGCAGGCCGCAGAACCAGACCAGCACGTCATGCGAAGCCGACGCGGCCATCAGCTTCTGCGTGATGGTGTCGCCGCCCAGCGTGGTTTCGAAGGCGTAGGTCTTGCGCGTCCGCACGGCCAGGTCCAGGCGCCGCACGCCTTCGTTCCAGGCCGCGATGTTCGCGTCTTCCTGTCCATAGCCGTGTTCCCGGACCAGCTCGCGCGCGCAGGTGTCGGGATTGAACCAGGCCAGGCCCGCCTGGGTGAGCAGATGGCCGCCGATGGAGCTCTTGCCCGCGCCGTTCACGCCCGCCAGGACGAAGAGCACGGGGCGGGCCGCGTCAGCTCGGGCTGCTTCAGCCTGGACGTCGCCGGGCCCCGCCATCAGTAGGTGGATCCCGCCTTGACCTTGCCGTCCAGCCGGCCGGGCGAGCGCATCAGGTCGCGCAGGCGGTCGCCGGCCTGTTCATCGTCCAGCGCCGCCAGCCGTTCGTCGAAGCGGCGGCGCAATTCGGCCAGCGGGTCGGGCATGGCCTGGTTGGCGGCCCGGGCGGCCTCCAGCAGGCGGGCGTATTCGGCGGTGGACAGGATCACAGCCTCGGGCTGGTTGTGGTTGGTGATCAGCAGCCTGCCTTCGGCCGAGAGGGCGCGCATCATGCCGCGCCAGCCGTCCTTCTTGACGGACGAGGCGGGCGCCACGGGCAGTTGGTCCAGGGGGGCGGCGAGCCGGGCGGGGGCGGACATGGTGTGCTCCTTGATTGGACGGGAATATCTGGGGCTATTTTACCCAAAATCCCCAATTTGGCCTGCGGAAAATACGATCCGAAGACGCGGCGCAGCGGCCGGATCGGGGGCAGTTTTGTACGCATGCAAGAAAAATATTAACTAAATATTTCTAAAAAATGAAACACCGATTTCCCTGGGCAACGCGGCAATTTTCTTCTGAGAATTCCGGGTTATCCCGGAGTATTTTTCTCGGAAATGTTTCGGCATTTTTCCGAATCAGGCTTGGGTTAAGCGTCTATTTCGTTTAAGGTGCTGGCTTCTTCATTCAGTTTGTTCTCTTTCTGCGGGTTCTCGAATCCTTGTTCGAGCCCCCTGTCTTGCAAGACGCCGCGCCCCTGCGGACCGTCTTGCCGCTAGTGTCGGTTTGTATTGGCGGTTCTGCCCGTCTTCCGCACAACCCCCTTAGCTACACGGCATCGTCAGGCCGCAAGCCCGGCGCGTGTCCCTGAACCTATGGAGGCAAAAGCCAATGCGTTTCACCCCCGTCAAGACCCTGGCCGCCGTGGCCGTCTTGTGCGCCTTCGCCGGCACGGCCCAAGCCGCCGATGCGCCGCAGTGCGAACTCAAGCGTCCTGTCAATTTCGGCGCCATGAACTGGGAATCCAATCTGGTCCTGGTCGATGTCGAACGATTCATCATGGAAAAGGGCTACGGTTGCAAGACCGAGACCCTGCCCACCGAAACCCTGCCCGCCCTGGCCGCGCTGGAGCGCGGCGACCTCGACATCAACACCGAGATCTGGCTGAACAGCGTGGCCGATCCCTGGGAGCGCGCCGAAAAGACCGGCAAGGTCAAGCGCGTGGGCGAGCTCTACATGGGCGGCGAAGCCTGGTATATCCCGCGTTACACGGCCGAGCGCCTGCCCGAGCTGAAGTCGGCGGCCGACCTGCCCAAGTTCAAGGACCAGTTCAAGGATCCCGAAGAGCCCGGCAAGGGCCGCTTCTACGGCTGCCCGGCGGGCTGGGGCTGCGAAGTGACCAGCACCAACCTGTTCCACGCGCTCAAGCTGGATGATTCCTACACCCTGTACTCGCCCGGCACGGGCGCGGCGCAGAAGGCGGCCCTGATGTCGGCCTACAAGCGCAAGCAGAACGTGGTCTTCTACTACTGGTCGCCCACGCCGCTGGTCGGCGCGATGGACCTGGTCAAGCTCGACATGCCGCCTTACGACGCGGAAAAGCACAAGTGCCTGACGTCGCCCAAGTGCGCCAAGCCCGAGCCCAGCGCCTATCCCGACAATCCCGTCTTCACCGCCGTGAACGCCAAGTTCGCGGAGCAGGCGCCCACGCTGACCGAGTTCCTGTCCAAGGTGTCGGTGCCGCTGCCGGTCATGAATGAAACCCTGGCCCACATGGAAGAATCCGGCGACGAATCCGCCGCCGTGGCCAAGTGGTTCCTGAAGAACCATCGCGACGTCTGGGCCAAGTGGGTCCCCGCCGACGTCGCCGGACGCGTGCAGAGCGCGCTCTAGCCATCCCGCGATCGCGGCGGCGTCCATGGCGGCGCCGCCGCGCTTTGTGTTGTCCCCTCAATGCCGTTCCCGGGCGCTGCCCCGGCCGGACGGCCAGCCCGGTCGGACTTTTTCCCCTTGGGACGTCCCCAAGGGGAAAAGGCCCCGCCGGCAGATCCCGGCCCGCAACGCGGGCAGGGCGCGGGCCTGTCCCGCGCCAAGCTGTACGCGCATCGCCGCCTGCGGCGCGGTCTGGTCCGCCAGGCCGCGCCCGAGGCGCAAGCGCCGAAACGGAGCCTAGAACATGTTTCCTGAAATCATTCCCGCCCGACAGGTGCGGGCGGCGATCGACGGTTTTGTCGATCACCTGGTGACCAATTACGCCGATACGCTGGAAAGCCTGGCGCAACCCGTGCTGCACGCGCTGGTGTGGCTGGAGCAGCTGCTGCGCAATTCGCCCTGGTGGGCGGTGGTGGCGGCGACGGTGGTCCTTGCCTGGTTGGTCAGCCGCCGCATCGGGCTGAGCCTGGCCATGGGCGCGCTGCTGTGCGTGATCGGCGTGCTGGGCATGTGGGACGCCGGCATGCAGACGCTGGCGCTGATGATCATGGCCGCCGGCCTGTCGGTGCTGATCGGCATTCCGCTGGGCGTGCTGATGGCGCGCGTGAACTGGCTGCGCTCGGTCATGCTGCCGGTGCTGGACGTGATGCAGACCATGCCCAGCTTCGTCTACCTGATTCCCGTGGTGATGCTGTTCGGCCTGGGCAAGATCCCCGCCATCATCGCCACCGTCATCTACGCCGTGCCGCCGCTGATCCGCCTGACCGACCTGGGCATCCGCCTGGTCGACCGCGAGGTGCTGGAAGCCTCGCGCGCCTTCGGCGCCAATCCGCGCCAGCAGCTCTTCGGCGTGCAATTGCCGCTGGCCCTGCCCAACATCATGGCCGGCATCAACCAGACCACGATGATGGCCCTGTCGATGGTGGTCATCGCGTCGATGATCGGCGCGCGCGGGCTGGGCTATGAGGTGCTGCTCGGCATCAACCGCCTGGAAGTCGGCCGCGGCCTGCTGGCCGGTCTGGGCATCGTGGTGCTGGCCGTGCTGTTCGACCGCATCACCCAATCCTATGGACAGCGCATGCGCAAGGGAGGCCAGCGATGAGCAAGATCGAAGTCAAGAGCATCTACAAGGTATTCGGGCCGCATCCCGCTAAATGGCTGCAGGCCGCCCAGGGCGGCATGAGCAAGGAGGAGCTGCTGGCCAAGAGCGGCCACACGCTGGGCCTGCGCGACATCAGCCTGTCCATCGACGAAGGCAGCATCTACGTCATCATGGGCCTGTCCGGCTCGGGTAAATCCACGCTGATCCGCCACTTCAACCGCCTGATCGAGCCCAGCGCCGGCCAGATCCTGGTCGACGGCGTGGACGTGGTCAGCCTGAACAAGCGCGACCTGGAGACCTTCCGTCAGAAGAAGATGAGCATGGTGTTCCAGCGCTTCGGCCTGTTCCCGCACCGCACGGTGCTGGAGAACGCCGCCTATGGCCTGGCGGTGCAGGGCGTGGGCCGCGCCGAGCGCGAGCGCCGGGCGCGCGACTGGCTGGAACAGGTTGGCCTGTCGGGTTTCGAACAGCAGTATCCGCACCAGCTGTCCGGCGGCATGCAGCAGCGCGTGGGCCTGGCGCGCGCGCTGGCCACCGACGCCGAGATCCTGCTGATGGACGAGGCCTTTTCCGCGCTGGATCCGCTGATCCGCCGCGAGATGCAGGACCAGCTGCTGCAATTGCAGGCCAAGCTGAACAAGACCATCGTGTTCATCACGCATGACCTGGACGAGGCGCTGCGCCTGGGCAATCGCATCGCCATCCTCAAGGACGGCGAGCTGGTGCAGGAGGGCACGCCGGAAGACATCCTGCTGAACCCGGCCAACGACTATGTGCAGTCCTTCCTGCAGGACGTGAACCGCACCAAGGTGCTCAACGCCACGCACGCGGTCAACCCGGCCCGGCTGACCTTGACCATGCGTTCGCGTCCGGCGCACGCGCTGGAACGGATGCGCGCCATGAACTATGAATACGCGCCGGTGCTGGACGGCAAGCGCCTGGCCGGCGTGCTGACCGCCGAGGCGGCGTTGCGCGCGGGCCAGGAGGGCGCGCGCGACGTGTCGCGCTACGTCGAGGAACTGGCGTCGGTGCCCGCGACCGCGGGCCTGGGCGAGGTGCTGGCGCAGCTGGTGCACAGCGACCAGCCGGTGGCCGTGACCGGCGAGGACGACGAGTTCATCGGCATGCTGTCGCGCAAGAAGGTGGTGGAGCTGGTGACGCCGGCCCTGTCCGAGACGGCGCCGGCGGAAGGCGCCGAGGCCGCGCCGGACCTGCCGCAGCCGGAGGGCGGCGCAGAGGTCCAGGCCGGCCCGGAGCGGCGCGACGAGGCTGCCTGACGCCCCTCCGGCGCGCCATCCGGCCAGCCTTCCTCGCTGCGCGAGCCGGCGCGACGGTCAGTCCGGGCAAGGCCCTGGCTCCATCCATGATGGGCCAGGGCCTTTTGCATGCGGGCGCGCCATGGCTATGATGGCTGTCGCCGCGCAATCCAGCGACGCGCGGCGACCACCTTCTCATTCATCCCGTCCGCTGTGGAACTTCGTCATGCCCATCCTGAACATTCAGATCCTGCAAGGCCACGCGGCCGCCGAAAAATCCGGGCTGCTGCGCGCGGCCTCCGAGGCCGTCGTCCAGAGCATCGCCGCGCCGCTGTCCAGCGTGCGTATCGTGCTGCATGAGGTGCCCGCCGGGCACGTGATCGTGGCCGGCGAGATCGGCAAGCGCATGGCGCAGGTGGACGTGGCGCTGATCGAGGGCCGCGACGAGGCCAAGAAGGCGGCGCTGATCGCGGCGCTGAACCAGGCGGTGTGCGGCGCCATCGGCATTTCCGGCGAAGACGTGCGGGTGCTGATCCGCGACGTGCCCAAGACCGACATGGGCGTGGCCAACGGCCTTTCCGCCAAGGCGGCCGGCCGCTAGCGTGTGGGACTGTCCCGGCCCGCCTGGCGCGGGCCGGCCGGCATTCTTTCCGTCCCTTGATCTGGAACGGATATCGGCCGCCGGCGCGTCGGCAAGCGAGCCGGCCGCGCGGGTATGATGGCCGGAACAACCAGGAGGAATCACCATGAATGAAGTCATCGTCGCGTCCGCCGTCCGCACCGCCATCGGCGATTTCGGCGGCGCGCTCAAGGACGTGCCGCCCTGCGACCTGGGCGCCACCGTCATCAAGGCCGCGCTGGAGCGCGCGGCGGTCAAGGGCGACGAAGTCGGCCATGTGGCCGTGGGCCACGTCATCAATACCGAGCCGCGCGACATGTATCTGTCGCGCGTGGCCGCCATCAACGCCGGCATCGCCAAGGAAACCCCGGCCTTCAACGTCAACCGCCTGTGCGGCTCGGGCCTGCAGGCCATCGTCTCGGCGGCGCAGACCATCATGCTGGGCGACGCCGAGATCGCGGTGGGCGCCGGCGCCGAGAGCATGAGCCGCGCGCCGTACATCGCGCCGGCGCAGCGCTGGGGCGCGCGCATGGGCGACAGCGTCATGCTGGACATGATGACCGGCGCGCTGTCCGATCCCTTCGGCCGCATGCACATGGGCGTCACCGCCGAGAACGTGGCGGCCAAGTTCGGCATCAGCCGCCAGGACCAGGATGCACTGGCCGCCGAATCGCACCGCCGCGCGGCCGCCGCGATCGAGGCCGGCCATTTCCGCGACCAGATCGTGCCGGTGACGCTGAAGTCGCGCAAGGGCGACATCGTCTTCGACACCGACGAGCACGTGCGCCGCGACGTCACGGCCGACAGCCTGGCCGGCCTGAAGCCGGTGTTCCAGAAGGAAAACGGCACCGTCACGGCCGGCAACGCCTCGGGCCTGAACGACGGCGCCGGCGCGGTCATCCTGATGAACGCCTCGGTCGCCGCCAAGCGCGGCGTCAAGCCGCTGGCCCGGCTGGTGGCCTACGCCCATGCCGGCGTCGATCCCAACATCATGGGCATCGGCCCCGTGCCGGCCACGCAGGCCGCGCTCAAGCGCGCCGGCCTGACGGTGGACCAGCTTGACGTGATCGAGGCCAACGAGGCCTTCGCGGCCCAGGCCTGCGCCGTGTCGCGCGAGCTGAAGCTGGACCCGGCCAAGGTCAACCCCAACGGCAGCGGCATCGGCCTGGGCCATCCCATCGGCGCCACCGGCGCCATCATCACCGTCAAGGCGCTGCACGAACTGCAACGCGTGGGCGGCCGCTACGCGCTGGTGACCATGTGCATCGGCGGCGGCCAGGGCATCGCCGCGATCTTCGAACGCATCTGAGCCCCCCACTGCGCACCAACCGTTGAACGGACGCGGCCCACCAGGCGGGAAAGGAACGCGTCCGACAAGCGGAGGGCCCCTATGAAAACGGGTGCCCCTCATCGGGACGCCGCGGATCCGGCTCCGCCGGTCCGCAGGCGTGCCCCTTGAGGGGGAGGCGCGCAAGCGCCTCGGGGGTGGGCCATCTCTCCGGTCCGTAGGCATGCCCCTGGGGGAGGCGCGCAGCGCTTCGGGGGGGCTCCACCCTCTACAATCGCGGCCATGCGCAGATCTTCTTCTCCCTCAGAATTCGACCAGCCCACGCTTTCCGAATCGGATGGCGTGCGCTACCTCCATTTCAATACCGAATGGGTGCAGGGCGCCATGCGCGTCAAGAACCCGGCCGAGCTGGTGCTGGAATACACCGGCCAGATGATGGCCTGGCTGCTGTTCCTGGAACCGCCCAAGGAAGAGGCCATCGGCATGCTGGGCCTGGGCGCCGGCTCGCTGGCGCGCTTCTGCGCCAAGCACACGCGCAGCCCGCTGCTGGCGGTGGAATGGAACCCGGCCGTCACCGCCGCCGGCCACATGTTCTTCCGCCTGCCCGGCCAGAACCGGCTGCAGGTCGAGCATGCCGACGCCGGTGCCTGGGTGGCCGATCCGCTGAACGCCGGGCGCTGCCCGGTGCTGATGGTGGACCTGTACGACGCCCAGGCCCAGGGGCCGGTGCGTGACAGCGTCAAGTTTTACCGCGACTGCCGGCGTGTGCTGGGCGAGGTCGGCGTGCTGGCGGTCAACCTGTTCGGCCGCCACGAGAGTTTCGGCAAGAACATCGACAACCTGTCCAAGGCCTTCGACGACCGCGTGATACTGCTGCCCGAGATCGACGCGGGCAACCAGATCGTGCTGGCCTTCTCGGGGCCGCGCCTGGCCGTCACTCCGGCCGAGCTGCTGGGCCGCGCGGCCATCGTCGAGGCGCGCTACGGCCTGCCGGCGCGCCGCTGGGCGCGGGCGTTGACGGCGCACGCCGTGGACGGGGTCCTGCACCTGTAGGACGCGTCCGAGTCGGCATCCTGCCGGCCCCGGTCTGGCCGGGGCGGCGCGCGCCTCGGGCCAGGCCGCGAGGGCACATCGTTTCCGTTCATTCAGGGTAGTCCCGGGGGCCGGCGGGGCTTTACCGGTCCCGCGTCGGGGTCTACTATGTCCGTGTTCATAATTATGAATTACGGCGTAGTCCAGGCCGTCCGACCATGACCGCTCCCATCGTCCGGCAAGCCTTGTACCTGGAAGTCGCGGATCGCCTGCGCGACATGATCCGCGTGCGCGCCCTGCGCAACGGCGAATGGATCGACGAGCTTCGGCTGGCCGGCGAAATGGGCATTTCCCGCACGCCGCTGCGCGAGGCCCTCAAGGTGCTGGCCACCGAAGGGCTGGTGCGGCTGGAGCCGCGCCGGGGCTGCTTCGTCAACGAGCTGTCGGCGCAAGACCTGGAAGACATCTTCCCGCTCATGGCCATGCTGGAAGGGCGCTGCGCCTTCGAGGCCGCGCGCAAGGCCGACGATGCCGAACTGGCCGCGTTGCAGCCCTTGCACGACGATCTGGCCGGACATGCCAAGGCCGGCCGCATCGACGAGTACTACCACACCAACTACCTGATCCACGAAGCCGTGCAGGCCCTGGCCGGCAATCAATGGCTGGTGGACATGGTGGGACAACTGCGCAAGGTGCTGAGCCTGTCGCGCCATCGCAGCCTGTCCTGGCCGGGGCGCATCGAGGAATCCTGCGCCGAGCACCTGGCCATCTATGCGGCGCTCAAGGCGCGCGATGCCCAGGGCGCCGAGGCGCTTGCCCGCAATCATTTGATGCGCCAGCTGGAAGTGCTGCGCGCCCTGGCGCTGGCCGAGACCGCCGGCGCCTCCGATCCGTCCGGCCCTATCGTCATGGAGGAACCTGCCCATGTCCGCACCCGAATCGCTCGCGCGCGTCGCGCGCACGCCTGAGTCCGATACCGGATTGCACGAAGAGGCCGCCAATGACGCCGCCGATGGCCTGATCGCGCGCCTGGGCCGCCTGTGGGAACGCGGCCGGTTGCCCAGCGAATCCGAAGTCCGCCGCTTGTTCGAGGCGCGGCTCACCGACGTGGCGGCCAACAAGCTGGCGCGGCGCTGGGTCGAGCTTTACACCGCCGCGGCCGGCAAGGAACGCCGCCTGATGCTGTCGGCGCTGGCCCAGGTGCGCGCCACCTATGCCGGCGACGGCGGTGAGGGCGTGCGCTTCTTCAAGCGCCTGAACGCCCAGTCGCAGGGCTTGCGCTTCCTGGTGGACCTGCGCGCTGACATGCTGCGCTGGCGCAAGCAGGTGGCGGGCCTGCAGGGGCTGGACAAGGAACTGGAAGGGCTGCTGTCGGCCTGGTTCGACGTGGGCCTGCTGGAGTTGCGTCCGCTGACCTGGGACTCGCCCGCCTCGCTGCTGGAGAAACTGATTCTTTACGAAGCCGTCCACGAGATCACCTCGTGGGACGACCTGCGCCACCGCGTCGCGCCCGACCGCCGCTGCTATGCCTATTTCCATCCGCAGATGCCGGGCGTGCCGCTGATCTTCGTCGAAGTGGCCTTCGCCGGGCAGATGGCCGGCAATGTGCAGGCGCTGCTGGACAGCTCCGCGCCGCCGCAGGACCTGGACAAGGCGCGCTGGGCGATCTTCTATTCCATCTCCAACACGCAGCCCGGCCTGAAAGGCATCAGCTTCGGCAATTTCCTGCTCAAGCGCGTGGTCGAGCAGCTGCTGCAGGAATTGCCCAAGCTCAAGTCCTTCGCCACGCTGTCGCCGATCCCCGGTTTCTCGGACTGGCTGGGCAAGCTGGACGCCAAGGCGGTGCAGGGCATCCTGCGCGATGGCAAGGGACGCGAGCGCGACGGCGGCCATGACGGCCAGCGCTGGGTCGCGCACCTGTCGCGAGCGGCCGCGGGCAAGGCGCCGGAGGCGCTGCGGCGCGCCGGCTTCCGGCTGGCGGCGCACTACCTGCAATCCATGAAGAACGGCGCGCCGCTGGACGCGGTGGCGCGTTTCCACCTGGGCAACGGCGCTCGCATCGAGCGCCTGAACTGGGCCGCGGACACCTCGGCCAAGGGCCTGAAGCAGTCCTGCGGGCTGATGGTGAACTACCTGTACGAGCTGGACGAGCTGGATGACAACCTGGCGCGGCTGGGTGAGGGCAAGCCGCAGGTCAGCCGGGGCGTCAGCCGCGCGGGCTGAGGCGACGCGGCGACAGCGGTGACGCCGGGGCGACCAGGCAAGCACGACCGTGCAAGAACAAGAGGCAAGCTCCAGGACGGAGCGGACATGAGGGGCGGACGGACATGAGCGCAGGGCAGGGCGGCCGCGTGCGGCTGGAAATCGACGGCCATCTGGCCTGGGTCACGCTGTCCCATCCGGGGCGGCTCAACGCCATCACCGTGGGCATGTGGGGCGAGCTGCGCGCGGTGTTCGATCAGCTGGCGGCCGACAATGCGCTGCGCTGCGTGATCGTGCGCGGCGAGGGCGGCAACTTCGCCGCCGGCGCCGACATCCGCGAGTTCCCCGCCGAGCGCGCCGACATGGCCGGCGTGCAGCGCTATCACCGCGAGGTGCTGGCGCCGGCGCTGGCGGCCGTGGCCGCCTGCCCGCATCCGGTCGTGGCCCAGATCGAGGGCGTGTGCGTGGGCGGCGGACTGGAGATCGCCAGCCAGTGCGACCTGCGCATCGCCGGCGCGTCCGCGCGTTTCGGCGTGCCGATCAACCGCCTGGGTTTTCCGATGGCGCCCGACGAGATGCGCGGCCTGATCGCGCTGGCGGGCCGCGCGGCCGCGCTGGCCATTTTGCTGGAAGGCCGCGTGTTCGGCGCCGACGAGGCGCGCGCCATGGGTCTGCTGACCCGCGTGGTCGACGATGCCCAGGTGGCGACTGAGGCCCGCCGCAGCGCCGAGCGCATCGCCCAGGGCGCGCCGCTGGCCGCACGCATCAACAAGCGCCTGTCGCGCAGGCTGGCCGAAGGCGGCCCGCTGAGCGAAGACGAATACCGCGATTATTTTTCCTACGCCGAGAGCCGCGACCACCAGGAAGGCGTGCGCGCCTTCCTGGCCGGCGAGGACCCCACCTTTACCGGAGACTAGACAAGGTGAGCAACGCCAATCTGTACGCAGTCCTGCAAGGCGGCTTCCCCGCCGATCGCAGCAAGGTCGCGCTGGAGACGCCCGACCTGCAATACACCTGGGACGATATCGACCGCGCCACCGCCTGCATGGCCAACCTGCTGGCCTCGCTCCGGCTGCCCGAGGGTTCGCGCGTGGCGGTGCAGGCCGAGAAGTCGCCCGAGGCGCTGCTGCTGTACCTGGCCACGCTGCGCGCGGGCCTGGTCTACCTGCCGCTGAACACCGCCTACCGCGAGGCCGAGATCGAGTACTTCCTGGAAAACGCCGAGCCCGCCGTGGTGGTGTGTTCCAGCAAGAACCGCGAGTGGGTCCAGCGCGCCGCCGACAAGGCCGGTTGCGCCCATGTCTACACGCTGGATGACGACCGCAGCGGCACGCTGCTGGACGCGGCCGGCGGCCTGTCGCAGCGCTTCGAGACCGTGGCGCGGCGGGAGGACGACCTGGCCGCCATTCTGTACACGTCCGGCACCACCGGCCGCAGCAAGGGCGCCATGCTGTCGCACGGCAACCTCGCGTCCAACGCGCGCGTGCTGCACCAGTACTGGGGCTGGCGCGCCGACGACGTGCTGCTGCACATGCTGCCCATCTTCCACGTGCACGGCCTGTTCGTGGCCTCGCATGGCGCGTTGCTGGCCGGCGCGCGCATGATCTGGCTGCCCAAGCTCGACATCGAGCAGGCGCTGCGCTATCTGCCGCGCAGCACGGTGATGATGGGCGTGCCGACCTACTACGTGCGCCTGCTGGCCGATGCGCGCTTCGACCGCAAGGTCTGCGCCAAGATGCGCCTCTTCATCTCCGGCTCCGCGCCGCTGCTGGCCGAGACCTTCGCCGATTTCAAGCAGCGCAGCGGCCACGCGATCCTGGAGCGCTACGGCATGAGCGAAACGGTCATGCTGACCTCCAACCCCTACGCGCCGGGCGACGGCGAGCGCCTGGCCGGCACGGTCGGACGGGCGCTGCCGGGCGTGCAGGTGCGGGTGGTGGACGACGCCGGCCTGGCGCTGGCGCCGGGCGAGATCGGCAACGTGCAGGTGCGCGGTCCGAATGTGTTCTCGGGCTACTGGCGCATGCCGGAAAAGACGCGCGAGGAATTCACCGCCGACGGCTGGTTCAAGACCGGCGACGTGGGCCGCTGGGGCGGCGAATCGGCCGGGCGCGACGTGCCGGCCGATTACCTGTCCATCGTCGGACGCAGCAAGGACCTGATCATCTCCGGCGGCTTCAACGTCTATCCGAAAGAGATCGAGACGCTGATCGACGACATGCCCGGCGTGGCCGAATCCGCCGTCATCGGCGTGCCGCACGCGGACTTCGGCGAGGCCGTGGTCGCGGTGGTCGTGCCCAAGGCGGGCGCGGCGCTGGACGCCGACGCCATGCAGGCCGAACTGAAGGCGCGCATCGCCAACTTCAAGGTGCCCAAGCGCCTGCACGTGGTCGACGAACTGCCGCGCAACGCCATGGGCAAGGTGCAGAAGAACGTGCTGCGCGAAACCTACAAGGCGCTCTGACCCGCACCGCCATGATGGCGCCGGCCCGCCCGGCCGGCGCCTTTTTTCCAAGGAGCCTCATCCGCCCAGCAGCCCTCATCCCACCCGCAGCTTTCCAATAATTCCCAAGTACTAGAAAGAAGAACGAGACGGGATGCGGAACCTCCGCGCCGTCCGCACGCTGCATGCCAGAGGAGACACTATGAAGACCCGCAAGACTGCGGCGGCCCTGTTCGCCGCCGCCGCGCTGATGGCCGGCGGCCAGGCCGCCGCGCAATGGCCCGAACGCCCCGTGACGCTGATCGTGCCGTTCCCGGCAGGCGGCGGCACCGACACCTTCGCCCGGCCGCTGGCCCAGCAACTGACCCAACAGCTCGGTCATTCGGTCGTGATCGACAACAAGGGCGGCGCCGGCGGCACCGTGGGCGCCGGCGTGGCGGCCAAGGCCCGGCCGGACGGCTACACCTTCTTCATGGGCGGCGCCCATCACGCGCTGGCGCCGTCGCTCTACAAGAGCCTGAACTACAACATTCAGAAGGACTTCGTGCCGGTCGCGCTGGTGGCGCAGCCGCCGCAGGTGGTGGTGATCAACGCCAGCAAGCTGCCGGTCAAGACGCTGCAGGAATTCATCGACTACGCGAAGAAGCGCCCCGGCGACATCAACTTCGGCACGGCGGGCAAGGGCAGCACGCACCACCTGGCCGGCGAGCTGTTCGCCATGCAGACCGGCATCAAGCTGGTGGACGTGCCCTACCAAGGCGCGGGGCCGATGCTGTCGGCGTTGATCGGCGGGCAGGTCGATCTGGCGTTCGATGGACTGGGCTCGTCGTCCAACCATATCCGTTCGGGCACCATCAAGCCGCTGGCCGTGGCCGCGTCCGAGCGTTCGCCGTCGCTGCCGGACGTGCCGACCGCCGCCGAGGCCGGCGTGCCGAACTACGTGGTGTCCACCTGGTACGCGATCTGGGCGCCGGCCGGCACGCCCAAGGAGGCCGTGGACCGCATGACGGCGGAGATCACCAAGGCCCTGAACACGCCCAAGATCAAGGAGATCTGGACCAGCAACGGCTCGGCCATTCCGGGCATGACGGGCGCCGATTTCGGCCAGTTCGTCGACAGCGAGGTCGCGCGCTGGGCCAAGGTGGTGCGGGATTCCGGCGTGCAGCTGGACTGAAGTCGCGCCAGGGCGGGCTGGATTGGATTATTATTGATAATTATTATCATTAATATATCTCGAGTCCGGTCCGTCGAATGGCCATGAATCAAAGCGGTTCCCCCGCGCCTGTCGAAGGGCTCTATATCCAGCATCACTCCTGGCTGCGCGATTGGCTGCGCAAGAAGACGGGCTGCCCGTTCGATGCCGCGGACCTGGCCCACGACACCTATCTGAAAGTGCTGTTGCGCGCCGGCGAGGCCCATGCCTGCCGCGAGCCTCGCGCCTATCTGGTGACGATCGCGCATGGTTTGATGGTCAATCTGTTCCGCCGCCGCGACATCGAACGCGCCTATCTGGACGCGCTGCATGCCTGCGAGGCCGGGCAGGCGCCATCGCCGGAACGCCGCGCCCTGGCGCTGGAAGCCCTGGTCGAAATCGATCGCCTGCTCGACGGACTGCCCGGCAAGGTGCGCAAGGCGTTCCTGCTGGCCCAGCTGGAAGGGCTGCGCCATGCCGAGATCGCCGATCGGATGCAGGTCTCGGTGAGTTCCGTGCGGCAGTACCTGGCCCGCGCCATGCAGCATTGCCTGGCGGCCTGGTGAGCGCGCGCGCGATGGCGGAGCCCGCCTTGCCCGAGTCGGTGATACGCGCGGCCAGCGAGTGGTTCGTGCGGCTGGGCGCGGAGGAGGCCGGCGCGGCCGACGAGGCCGCGTGGCGCGATTGGCTCGCGGCCGACGCGCGGCATCGTCGGGCCTGGGAGAGGGTGGAGGCGCTGGGCCGCCAGTTCGGCCAGGTGCAAGCGCGGGCCGGCCTGGCCGCGCTGGAACGGCCTGCCTCCGGCGGCCGCCGCCGCGCCTTGAAAATCCTCTCGCTGGCGGCAGGCACGGGCGGCCTGACCGCGGCGGGCCTGCCGTGGCGTGCCTGGACCTCGGACCTGTCCGCCGGTATCGGCCAGACGCGCGTCGCCACGCTGGACGACGGCAGCCTGCTCACGCTCAATACCGGCAGCGCGGCCGATGTCCGCTTCAGCGACGCGTTGCGCCTGATCGTGCTGCGCCAGGGCGAGCTGCATATCGCCACGTACCGGGACGCGATGACGCCTGCCCGGCCCCTGGCCGTGGACACGCCGATGGGTCGCGTGCTCGCGTTGGGCACACGCTACTTGGTGCGCCTGCACGACGACCGCGTCCGGGTGGTGGTGAATGACGGCGCGGTGCGGATCGAGCCCGCCGCCGCCGGCGCGGCGGGCGCGTGTCGGCTGGAGGCGGGCGAGGGCGCCTGGTTCGACGCGCGCGCGGCGCGGCCGTCCGGACCCGCGATGCACGAAGACGCCTGGCTTCAAGGGGCGCTATATGCCGACAACATGCGTCTGGACGCGTTCATCGCGGAACTGGGGCGCTACCGGCGCGGCCGGCTGGCCTGCGATCCGGCCGTGGCGGGTCTGCGCATTTCGGGATCCTTCCCCCTGGCGGACACCGATCGCGCGCTGGCCGCTGTCGAGCGCGCCTTGCCGGTGCAGGTGCTGCGCTATACCCGCTATTGGGTCGTGCTGCGCGGCAGAGCCTGAAAAACACAGGCCGGACTGTCACTTTTGCGTTTTCGATTGGCATACGGGTGAAGCCTCGATTTTCTTCGCCTGGAACCCAACGATATGTCCTTGCCTTCCGCTCCCTTCCATCCGCGCGTCTTGCGCATGAAAACCGGCGTCGCGCTGGTCATGGCGGCATTGGCCGGCGCCGCGCTGGCGGCCGCCCAGGCCCATGCGCAGACGCCCGCGACCGCCGCGCCGCGCGTCCGGGCCAATGTGCCGGCTGGCCCGCTGGGCGCGGCGCTGGCCGGCTTCGCGCGGCAGGCCCAGGTACTGCTGTCGTTCGATCCCGCCCTGGCCGATGGCCTGCAGAGCCCCGGCCTGCAGGGCAGCCATGGCGTGCAGGAGGGGTTTGACGCATTGCTGGCCGGCACCTCCTTGCAGGCGCATCGCCGCGCGGACGGTGATTTCGAACTGCGGCGCGCCGGCGCGGATGCCGCGCAATTGGCGCCGGTGGTGGTGCTGGGAGCGGGAGCGACGACCGAGGGCTCGGGCCTGTATACCGCCGACTGGATGCGGTCCGCCAACGGCCTGGTGCTGTCGCAGCGCGATACGCCGCAGTCGACCAGCGTCATCACCCGGCAGCAGATGGACGACCGCGCCATCGGCAGCGTGCGCGACGTCATGGAGAACGCCACCGGCATGAACGTGCAGCAGGCCGAATCGGAGCGCCTGACCTATTACTCGCGCGGCTTTTCCATGGATACCTTTCAGTTCGACGGCGTGGTCAAGCCCTTGAACAGCCTGTACCAGTTCGGCGAAGGCAACCTGGATCCGGCCATCTATGACCACGTGGAGATCATCCGTGGCGCCACTGGCCTGATGAGCGGCACGGGCAATCCCGGCGGTTCGGTCAATTTCATCCGCAAGCGTCCGACGCGTGAATTCCAGGGAGAGGCCAAGGTCTCGGCCGGCAGCCACGACACGTATCGGGGCGAGATCGACCTGTCGACGCCGTTCAACGCCTCCGGCTCGGTGCGGGGGCGCCTGGTCGGCGCGAAAGAGCGCCGTGGCGACACGATGGATCTCTACAGCAAGAAGCGGGACGTGCTGTATGGCATCGTCGAGGCCGATATCGGCGAGTCGACGACGATCAGCGCGGGCGGTTCGGTGCAGCGCTCGCGTCCGCGCGGCATCAGCTGGGGCGGCCTGCCGGCGCTGGACGCCTCGGGCAAGCCGATCGACTGGCCCAAGGGCCAGGCCATGGGCGCGAAGTGGTCGCGCTGGGACACGGATTCCCATGAATACTTCGCCCAGATCGAGCACGGTTTTTCCAATGGCTGGAACGCGCGCCTGTCGTACACCCGGCTGGAGAACACCTTCGATGCGCCGCTGCTGTTCACCTCGGACGTGCCGGTGACGTTGAACGGGTTCTCCAAGCCGCCGCTGCTGCGCAAGTTCAAGGGCGGCAGCGACCAGGACGTGTACGGCGGATCGATGGACGGCGCGTTCGATGCGCTGGGCCGCAAGCACCAGTTCAACCTGGGTTTCTCGCATTCGATCATCAAGGCGTGGAACCAGAGCTGGGACACGTCGGACCAGGCCGGCTACCCGATACCGGACGTGAAGGACTGGACCGGCGACTGGCCCGCGCCGCGCTGGAACATCCTGGCGCTGTCGCAGACCCACCGTGACGAGCAGACGGGCATCTACGGCACCTTGCGCCTGCAGCTGGCCGATCGCCTGCACCTGCTGGCCGGGGCGCGCTGGACCCGCTGGCAGTCCAGCGAGACCAGCGGCGGCGTGGCGGGCTACACGCATACCTATTCCGAGGTCACGCCGTATCTGGGCGCCACGTATGACCTGGACGATACCTATACCGCCTACGCCAGCTACACCAACATCTTCCTGCCGCAGATGGTCAAGACCCGCAGCTGGGACATGGCCGGCCCGGCCTATGGCCACAACTACGAGGCGGGCATCAAGGCCGCCTATCTGGATGGGCGGCTGAACGCGTCGCTCGCGGTGTTCCAGACGGACCAGAAGGATGTGGCCGAGTACGGCGGCTTCGATCCGGTGCATGACGACGGCTGGTACTACATCCTGGAAGGCACGCGCACGCGCGGCTTCGAGGCCGAGCTGGCCGGCGAGGTGACGCCGGGCTGGAACGTGTTCGTGGGCTATACCTACCGGCAGTCCAAGGACAACGAGGGCAGGAAGGTGCAGACCACGCAGCCGGAGCAACTGCTCAAGGCCAGCACGGCCTATCGCCTGCCCGGCAGCTGGAACAAGCTGACCGTCGGTGGCGGCGTGCGCTGGCAGAGTCGCACCAGCGCGCAGACCTATTACGGTCTGCAGGCGGGCGACATCGTGCAGAAGCCCTATGCCTTGTTCGACTTGATGGCGCAGTACGACTTCAGCGACAAGACCCGGCTGCAGTTGAATATCCGCAATCTGGCCGACAAGAAGTACTACCGGTCCATGGGCTTCTACAACTCCGTGTTCTACGGCGAAGGCAGGACCGCGATGCTGACGCTCAGCCAGCGCTTCTAGCGTGTCCGGCGTTCAGACGCGCCAGTCGCTGGCCCGGCTGAGCTTGGCGAGCTGGTCGCGGCTGAGCGTCAGGCTGGCGGCCTTGACCAGTTCGTCGAGTTGTTCCAGCGAGGTGGCGCTGACGATGGGCGAGGTGATGCCGGGCTGCGCGATCTGCCAGGCCAGCGCGGCCTGGGCCGGCGTGCAGTTCGCGTCCTCGGCCACTTCGTCCAGCGCCTTCAGGATGCGCAGGCCGCGCTCGTTCAGATAGGTGTCGACGATCTTGCGGCCGCGCACGCTCTTGCCCGCGTCGGCGGCGCTGCGGTATTTGCCGCTGAGAAAGCCGCTGGCCAGCGCGTAGTAGTTGATCACGCCCATGTCCTGCGCCCGCACCAGCGATTGCAGGCCGGACTCGAAGCCCTCGCGCTTGTACAGGTTGTATTCAGGCTGCACGCTTTCGTAGCGCGGCAGGTTGTGGCGCTCGCTGGCGATCAGGGCTTCGGACAGGCGCACGGACGTGTAGTTGGACGCGCCGATGGCGCGCACCTTGCCCGCTTCCATCAGCCGGGCGTAGGCGCCCAGCGTGTCGGTCAGCGGCGTGTCGGGGTCGTCCTGGTGCGACTGGTACAGGTCCACGTAGTCCGTCTGCAGCCGCGACAGCGAGGCTTCCAGCGACTGGCGGATGTAGGCGGGCGCCAGGCCCTTGCGGCCGGGCCCCATTTCCATGCCGACCTTGGTGGCGATCAGCACCTGGCTGCGCCGGCCCGAGCGCTTGATCCACTTGCCGATCAGGGTTTCGGATTCGCCGCCCTGGTTGCTCGGCGCCCAGCGCGAATACACGTCGGCGGTGTCGATGAAGTTCAGTCCGGCGTCGACCATGGCGTCCAGCAGGGAACAGGCGCCGGCCTCGTCGACGGTCCAGCCGAAGACATTGCCGCCGAAGGTCAGGGGAGGGATCTGCAGGCCGGAACGGCCCAGCGCGCGCTTGATCATGATGAGGCCCTCTGTGTTGCCGCCGGGGGCGGCCGGACGACCGTCCCGATTGTCCAGTGTATCGGGAATGGGGCGGGCGGCGGCGCCGGGATCCGGGGCGCGGCGCGCGCCATGCACCCATTCAGGGATTCCCCGCAAAGGCTTTTGATCTGCGCCACGTTAGACTATACGGCTTTTACGGCCGGACGGACCTGCGGGAAGCCGCCGGGGCCGCCGTAAAGAGAACCAAGACAGCCTTGGGCGTACAGTCCAACAACGAACAATCACCGAAGGTTCAAGGAGCTTATCTATGCTGATCGGAAAAAAACATTTTCTGACGGTTGGCGCCATGGCGCTCGCGATGGCTATCGCCTCGCCCGTGTCGGCGCAGCAGAAATCGGTGGCGGTGACCGCCATCGTCGAGCACCCGGCGCTGGACGCCGTGCGTGACGGCGTGCAGGACGCCCTCAAGCAAGCCGGCTATGAGCCGGGCAAGAACCTGAAATGGCAGTATCAGAGCGCGCAGGGCAATAACGGCACCGCCGCTCAGATCGCCCGCAAGTTCGTCGGCGACAAGCCCGACGCCATCGTCGCCATCGCCACGCCGTCGGCCCAGGCCGTCGTGGCGGCCACCAAGGACGTGCCGGTCGTGTACTCGGCCGTGACCGATCCGGTCGCCGCCCAGCTGGTCGCCAGCATGGAACCCACGGGCACCAACGTCACCGGTGTGTCGGACCTGCTGGCCCTGGACAAGCAGATCGACCTGATCAAGAAGATCGTGCCCAACGCCAAGCGCGTCGGCATGGTCTACAACCCGGGCGAGGCCAACTCGGTCGTGGTGGTCAAGAAGCTGCAGGAGCTGCTGCCCAAGTACGGCATGAGCCTGGTCGAGGCGGCCGCGCCGCGCTCGGTCGACGTGGCCTCGGCCGCGCGCAGCCTGATCGGCAAGGTCGACGTCATCTACACCAACACCGACAACAACGTGGTCTCGGCCTACGAGTCGCTGGTGAAGGTCGGCAACGACGCCAAGATCCCGCTGGTCGCCTCGGACACCGACAGCGTCAAGCGCGGCGGCATCGCCGCCCTGGGCATCAACTACCGCGACCTGGGCGTGCAGACCGGCAAGGTCGTCGTGCGCATCCTGAAGGGCGAGAAGCCCGGCGCCATCGCCTCGGAAACCAGCTCCAAGCTGGAACTCTATGTGAATCCGGGCGCAGCCGCCAAGCAAGGCGTCACGCTGTCCGACGCGCTGATCAAGTCGGCCGCGGTGGTGGTGAAGTAAGCCGCCCCGCCTGAAACCCCGCGCATGCCTTGCGGCATGAGCGGGGTTTTGTTTTACCTGCCTGTCTGTCTTGCCTTCCCGTCCCGCCGCTTTCCTGTCTTGCCGCACGGCGCCTGCCGCCGGCGGGAATGCCCGCGTCGGACTCGTCCCCGCTAGAAATCCGCGCGCCCTGGGCGCGCGAGCCGGCCGCCGAATCGGGCTGCCGGGGCAGGACCGTGCGCGCTTTGGCAGAAAACAGGCGAAAATCGTCGCTGGGGAAATGTTCGTTGCAAAAGCTCGGGTAAAACTTACCCCGAAACGCAAGAAGTGCGACGTTTCAACTCTTTAATATGCTCGTTTCTCATCTGATTGGATTTGACCCATGTCATTGTTTTCGTTGTTAGGCGCGTTGGAGATCGGGCTGATCTTCAGCCTGGTGGCTTTGGGCGTGTTTATCTCCTTCCGCCTGTTGCGCTTTCCGGACCTGACGGTCGACGGCAGCTTTCCGCTGGGCGGCGCGGTCTGTGCCACGCTGATCGCCGCGGGCACCGATCCCTTCCTGGCCACGATCGCGGCTACCTTCGCCGGCGCGGCCGCCGGCCTGGTGACGGGCTGGCTGAACGTCAAGCTCAAGATCATGGACCTGCTGGCGAGCATCCTGATGATGATCGCGCTGTACTCGGTCAACCTGCGCATCATGGGCAAGCCCAACGTGCCGCTGATCACCGAGCCCACCATGTTCTCCATCCTGCAGCCGGCCTGGCTGCCGGACTACGTGGCCCGTCCGCTCATCCTGGTGGTGGTCGTGATCCTGGCCAAGCTGCTGCTGGATTGGTTCTTCGCCACGCAGACCGGCCTGGCGATGCGCGCCACAGGCTCCAACGGCCGCATGGCCCGCGCGCAGGGCGTCAACACCGGCCGCATGATCCTGGGCGGCATGGCGCTGTCGAACGCGCTGGTGGCGATGGCCGGCGCGCTGTTCGCGCAGACCCAGGGCGGCTCGGACATCTCGATGGGCATCGGCACCATCGTGATCGGCCTGGCCGCGGTGATCGTGGGCGAGAGCATCCTGCCGTCGCGCAAGCTGGTCCTGGCCACGCTGGCCGTGATCATCGGCGCCATCGTCTACCGCTTCTTCATCGCGCTGGCGCTGAACAGCGACTTCATCGGCCTGAAGGCGCAGGACCTGAACCTGGTCACGGCGGTGCTGGTCACGATTGCCCTGGTCATTCCGATGCTCAAGAAAAAACTGAAGTAGAGATGGCCCACCCCCGAAGCGCTGCGCGCTTCCCCCTCAAGGGGGCACAGCTGCGGACCGGCGGAGCCGGATCCGCGCTGCCCCGATCTTGTGGGGACGGCCGGTGTGCGGGGGAACTATGCGCAGAATGGAGAATTGAAGAATGTTGTCCGCTAAAGATCTGAAGATCACTTTCAACGCCGGCACGCCGATCGAGACGCGCGCGCTGTGCGGACTGTCGCTGGAGATTCCGTCGGGCCAGTTCGTCACCGTCATCGGCTCGAACGGCGCCGGCAAGTCCACCTTCCTGAACGCCGTGTCGGGCGACCTGCTGGTGGATTCCGGCCGCATCGACATCGACGGCGTGGACATGACGCGCAAGCCGGTGTGGGCGCGCTCGTCCAAGGTGGCGCGCGTGTTCCAGGACCCGATGGCCGGGACCTGCGAAGACCTGACCATCGAAGAGAACATGGCGCTGGCGCAGCTGCGCGGCGACCGTCGCGGCTACAGCCGCGCGGTCAAGGCCTCGATGCGCGAAGGCTTCCGCGAGCGGCTGGCGACGCTGGGCCTGGGCCTGGAAAACCGCCTGGCCGATCGCATCGGCCTGTTGTCCGGCGGCCAGCGCCAGGCCGTCAGCCTGCTGATGGCGGCGCTGCAGCCGTCGCGCATCCTGCTGCTGGACGAGCACACCGCCGCGCTCGATCCGCGCACCGCCGATTTCGTGCTGCAGCTGACGGCGCGCATCGTCGCCGAAAGCAAGCTCACCACCATGATGGTGACGCACAGCATGCGCCAGGCGCTGGACGTGGGCGAGCGCACGGTCATGCTGCACCAGGGGCAGGTGGTGCTGGACGTGTCCGGCGACGAGCGCCGCGGCATGGACGTGCCGGACCTGCTGGCCATGTTCGAGCGCGTGCGCGGCGAGAAACTGTCGGACGACGCGTTGCTGCTGGGCTAGAAGACCGACGCTGTGGCGTCCAGCCCGCCGCCGGCCTGCACAAGGCGGGCGGCGGGTTTTTTCTTTGTCAGGCGACTTCGGGGCGCGCGCTCAGGATGCGCGCCGCCGCCGTCACGCCCCACCAGGCCGCTTCCTCGAACACCGAATAGCCCGACAGGTCGGCGTGGGCGAACAGGATCTGGCCGTCGACGTCCCGCAGCGCGGCCAGTCCGGCGTTGGACAGGCTGCCGCAATGCGGCGTGGCCATCGCATGGCCGCGCACGGTGATGTCCAGCCGGCGCGCGCGGCGCCAGAATTCCTCGCCATAGGCGGCGATCAGGTCGGCGGCGGCTTCGTCGCGCAAGGCCTCGGGGCTGGCCTGGCTGAGCCAGCGGCGCGCCTCGGCGGGTTCCAGGCGGCTCAGCGCATGGTAGGCGGTGAACACGCTGCGCGGCGACCGCGCCACCCGCAGCAACTGGTGCGTGGAGACCACATAGCCCAGTCCCTGGCCCTGGTAGACCACGTTGTCCCAGGACAGCGGTTCGCCGGGCGCTTCCAGCGGATAGCCGTCCATGACGAAGTTCGACACCATCCAGGCCGCGCGCGGCGAGGCGTGCACCGCCGGGTCGTAGCCATAGGCGCGGATGTCGGGCAGCAGGCGCTGCGCCACGAATAGCGGCATGGCGCAGACGGCGCGGCGCGCCCGCAGGGCGTAGGCGCCGCCGTCATCGGTGACGCAGGCGATGCGCGGGCCGGCGGGCGTTTCGCGGATGCGCGCGGCCGTGCCGGGCAGCAGCCAGCGTTCATGGCCCAGCCTGGCGCTGATCGCCGCGCGCATGCGCGCCACCAGTGTCGACAGGCCGCCCGGCCAGGTCAGCACCGCGCCCTCGGCGGCGTTGGCGGCATGGCCGTCGCGCGCGGCGAAGTAGTGCAGTCCGGCCCAGGCCGACACGGCGCCGGTGTCCGCGCCGTAGTCGTCGCGGCAGCAATAGTCCAGATACCAGCGCAGGGCTGGCGAGGTATAGCCCTCGCGCTCCAGCCATTGCCTGAAGGTGATGCCGTCCAGCGCGGTCCAGGCCGGATCGCGCGAGGACAGGGTCAGCGGGATGGCGAAGACCTTGCGTCCGTCGTTGCCGCGCCGCGTATGCAGGGCCTGCACCTGGGCCAGGAAGCGGCGGTGCTGCGCCAGGTCGGCCTCGGGCAGGCCCTGCATCGGCAGCAGGCTGTCTTCCCAGCGGCCATCGCGCAGCAGTCGTTCCTGCGGCGAATGGACCAGCGCGGTTTCGTCGTAGTAGGGCGTGTCGCCGCCGGCGTCGCGCTCGATCAGGCCGAAGTCGGCCAGCATCTCGCGCACGTGGATCGATTCGCGCGAGGGCAGGGGCAGGTAGTGCGCGCCCGTCGGATAGTCCAGGCCGTCCTGTGCGCCGCCGGCGGCGTTGCCGGCGTATTCCGGCCCCGCCACCACGACGAAATCGGCATGGCCCTCGCGCGCCAGTTTCCAGGCGCAGGACAGGCCGGCGACGCCGGAACCCAGGATCGCCACGCCGCAGGCGCGCGCGTCGGTGGGCTCGGGCAACGCGGCGCCGTCGCGCAGCGCATGGCCGGCCTGCATGCCGGGATAGCGGACCTGGGCCGGCGTCTCGACGATGCGCGCGCGCAGGTAGCCGGCGCCGCCGGCGATGGCGGCCGCGGCGGTCGCGCCCAGCAGGAACGCGCGGCGCTGCATCAGCGGATGACCTTGCGCCAGTCTTCGTCGAAGTAGCGCACGAGGGACTGCTCGTTCAGGCGGTTCGGCGGCATGGCCAGCGCGGGCATGTCGGCGGGGAAGTGGAACAGCTCGCGCAACGTGGCCGGGTCCAGGTAGCGCGCCGGCACGGTGATCTTGTCCGCGGGCGTGTAGTCGCGGCGCTTGCCGGCCAGGATGAAGCCCCAGTCGCCGAAGGACGGCACGTAGGCGTGGTAGGGCCAGGTGTGCAGGCCGGCTTCCTTGAGCGTGGCGTCCACGCTCCAGAACGAGCGCGGCGCGAAGTACGGCGAGGTGGACTGGATCACCATGTAGCCGTTCTCGGCCAGGTGGCGCGCCATCAGGTGGTAGACCGGCACAGAGTACAACCGGCCCAGGCCGAAGTTGGACGGGTCGGGGAAGTCCACCACGATGTAGTCGTAGACCTCGGCATGGCTTTCCAGCCAGCGGCCGGCGTCATCGTTGATGACTGTGACGCGCGGGTCCTTGAGCGCGCCCTGGTTCAACTTGACCAGCGGCTCGGAGCGCGAGAACAGGCCCGTCATGGCCGGGTCCAGGTCCACCAGCGTGACGTGTTCGACGTTCGGGTGCTTGAGAATCTCGCGCACCGCCAGCCCGTCGCCGCCGCCCAGCACCAGTACGTTGCGGGCCCAGGGCAGGGCCAGCAGGCCGGGATGCACCAGGGCCTCGTGGTAGCGGTGCTCGTCGCGCGAGGAGAATTGCAGGTTGCCGTTGATGTACAGGCGCAGGTCGTCGTGCCAGCGCGTGACCACCAGGCGCTGGTAGGGCGTGGTCTCGGCATGGACCACGTCGTCGCCGTACAGGCCCTTTTCCGCCCAGGCCGTCATGTGGCCGGAATAGACGAAGCCCAGCGTCAACAGGCCCAGCACCACGCCGCCGCGCACCGCGCGCTCGGCGGGCCGGCGCACTTCGGCGCGGAACAGCCAGGTGGTCCACAGCGCCACGCCGGCGTTCAGCATGCCGAACAGGAAACTGGTGCGCAGCAGCCCCAGCTTGGGCGCCAGCAGCAGCGGAAAGACCAGCGATACGGCCAGCGCGCCCAGGTAGTCGAAGGTCAGCACCCGGCTGACGATCTCGCGGAACTCGGCCTTGCGCTGATTGAACACGCGCATTACCAGCGGGATCTCCATGCCCACCATCAGGCCGATGACGAACACGCCCACGTAGAGCGCGGCGCGGAACGGCGCCGACAGCCAGGCGAACACCAGGAACAGCACGGCGGCCGATACCCCGCCCAGCAGCGCGACCAGCAGCTCCACGTCGATGAAGCGATTCAGAACGTCTTCATCTTTTACATATTTTGACAACCACGAGCCGATGCCCATGGCGAACAGATAGCAGCCGATGACCGAGGAGAACTGCAGGATCGAATCGCCCAGCAAATAGCTGGCGAGCGCGCTGCTGATGAGCTCGTAGCCCAGGCCGCAGGAGGCGACGATGAGGACCGACAGGATGAGGACGCGATCGCGCATGGAGGATCCGACAGGAAAAATGCACTCGGAGTATATCGAAGGCGCCGTATATACTTCGCGCAATTGGGGAGAGGCAACCATGCATCCTGCAGTGACCTATCTGATCTACATCGCCTCGGCGCTTGTCATGCTGGGGCTGTTCACGGTGATCTACACCGGCGTGACGCGCTACAAGGAATTCGACCTGATCCGCGAAGGCAACATCGCCGCGGCGATGTCCTACGGCGGCGCGCTGGTGGGTTTTTCGCTCACGCTCTGCTCCAGCATCGCCGTCCATGCCAGCTTCACCATGTTCCTGGTCTGGGGCCTGGCCGCGCTGGTCGTGCAGATCGTGGTCTACGTGGCGGTGGCGCAATGCGTGCGCGGCATGAATGACGCCATCCAGGAAAACAACGTCGCCATGGGCGGGCTGATGGGCGCCGTCTCGCTGGCGGCGGGCATCGTCAACGCCGCCTGCCTGACCTGATCGGGCGCGGCATCAGCATAGCAACAGGAGGACTGGCCATGAGTCTCGGTTCATTTATCCGCAAGCAGTTCATCGACATCCTGCAATGGAACGAGGATCGCGACGGCGTGCTCGCCTGGCGCCATCCGATGCAGGATTTCGAAATCCAGTACGGCGCCAGCCTGACGGTGCGCGAGTCGCAGATGGCGGTGTTCGTCAACGAAGGCAAGGTGGCCGACGTGTTCGGCCCCGGCATGTACAAGCTGACCACGCAGACGCTGCCGATCCTGACGTACCTGAAGAACTGGGACAAGCTGTTCGAGTCGCCGTTCAAGTCCGACGTGATCTTCTTCAGCACGCGCCTGCAGCTGGGCCGGCGCTGGGGCACGGCCCAGCCGGTGACGCTGCGCGACAGCGAGTTCGGCATGGTGCGCCTGCGCGCCTTCGGCGTGTACTCGTACCAGATCGCCGATCCCGGCACGTTCTACCGCGAAGTCAGCGGCACGCGCGACGTGTACACGGTGGACGACCTGGAATTGCAGCTGCGCAACATGGTGGTCGCCGCAATGACCACGGCGCTGGGCGGTTCCAAGGTGCCGTTCCTGGACATGGCCGGCAACCAGGGCCTGATGTCGCAGAGCATCAGCGAGCAGCTGGCGCCGACCTTCGAGCGCTACGGCGTCAAGCTGGACAACTTCACCGTCGAGAACGTGTCGCTGCCGGAAGAGCTGCAGAAGGCGCTGGACACGCGGATTTCCATGGGCATGGCCGGCGACCTGGCCAAGTTCACCCAGTACCAGACGGCCACGGCCATTCCGATGGCGGCGCAGAACGAAGGCGGCATCGCCGGCATCGGCGCCGGCCTGGCCGCGGGCGCGGCGCTGGGCCAGACCATGGCGCAGGGGCTGGGCGCGGCTGCGGCAGGGCAGGCCGCCCAGTCCGCCGCGCAGGCGGTGCCGGCCGCCGTCGATCCGGTGCAGAAGCTGCAGCAGCTCAAGGACCTGCTCGATAAGGGCCTGATCACCGCGGCCGACTATGACGCGGCCAAGGCCGACGTGCTCAAGAAACTCACCAGCTGATCCCAGACCGCACCAGAGCATCCTCCGAACCCATGCAGCAGGTCCTGTGCCCGCAGTGCGGCGCTCCCGTCTCGTTCACGTCCGCCGCCTCCGTCATGGCGGTTTGCGGCGCCTGCCGCAGCACGCTACTCAAGGATGCCGCCTCGGTGCGCCGCATCGGCGAGGCGGCCGAGGTGCTGGAGGACTACTCGCCGATCTGCCTGGGCGCGGCCGGCAAGTACGAGAGCAAGCGCTTCGACGTGGTCGGCCGCATCCAGATGCGCTACGACGACGGCTTCTGGAACGAGTGGTACCTGTGGTTCGAGGATGGCTCGGACGGCTGGCTGTCTGACGCGTCCGGCCAGTACGCGGTGACGCGGCGGCGGCGCGCCAAGACGGCCGGGGAAATGCCGGCCTTCGACCAGATCAAGCCGGGCTTCTTCTTCAAGCTGGACGGCCAGAATTACGTGGCCTCCGACATCCGCACCTGCGCGGCCGGCGGCACGCAGGGCGAGCTGCCCTTCGTGGCCGACGGCGGCTGGCAGGCCAAGGTGGCCGACTTCCGCAGCCTGGACGCCTTCCTGACGCTGGACTATTCCGACGGGCCCGATCCCGAGCTGTACATCGGCCGCGCGTTCGCGCTGTCCGACATGCAGGCCGCCTCGCTGCGCAACGCCGATCAGGTGCGCGAGACGGCGGGCCGGTTCCGCGGCCAGATCAAGGCGCTGGACTGCCCCAATTGCGGCGGCTCCATCAGCTTCGTGGCGGCGATGGCCACCCAGGTGGTGTGCCCGTCCTGTGGCTCTACCGTGGACTGCGCCGGCGAGAAGGCCGAGGTCATCGAGAAGGCGCGCAAGCTCAAGTCCATCAAGACCACGCTGGCGCTGGGCGAGACGGCCAGCATCGACGGCGCCGACTACAGCCTGATCGGCCTGATGAAATGCGCGGACCCGGATCCCGAGGAGCCGTCGCAATGGATCGAATACCTGATGTTCAACCCGGCCCAGGGCTTTCTGTGGCTGGTCGAGACCGATGAGGGCTGGGAGCGCGTCAAGGTCTGCGATACCTGGCCCAGCCAGGTCAATGCGTCCACCGTGCGCTGGCAATCGCGCCAGTACCGCAAGCTGTACGACTACACCTCGCGAGTGGATCTGGCGCTGGGCGCGTTCAACTGGCGCGTCAAGGTCGGCGACAGCACCCAGATCACCGATTACCAGACGGGCGATTTCAAGCTCACGCGCGAGCAGGGCGAGGCCGAGCTGGGCTGGTCCGCGTCCTCGCCGGTGTCGGGCGCGCAATTGGCCGAATGGTTCAAGCGGCCGGAGCTGGCGGCGCTGAAGTCGTCGGTCGGCGGGGGCAAGTCCGGCGCCTACGCCGGCTGGGCCTGGATCGCGACCATCGTCCTGGCTTTCCTGAATTTCGACAACATCCTTGAGGGCCGGCTGCTGCCGTCGCTGATCGGGCTGGCCTTCCTGTGGCTGCCGGCCAAGCTGGCGGACAAGCTTTCCGGAAGAGGCGAATAAGACGATGGGCAAGTTCATCTACACCGTCTATGCCGTGATCGTGGTGCTGGCCACCACCGGCGCCAGCGCGCCGGGGGCGCGCTTTGGCGGCACGGGCACCAGCGGCAGCACCTGGGGCGGCGGCTCCTCCAGCAGCACCGGCTGGTCCAGCGGGTCGCACAAGTGACGGTCCACGCCACGCCCGGCCGCCATGTGCTGGCCGATTTCCACGGCGTGGCCGCCGCCGGCCTGTCCGACGCGGCCGCGCTGGAGCGCCAGCTGCTGGCGGCGGCCGACGCCGCCGGCGCGCGCGTGCTGAGCGCGCATTTCCATCATTTCGGGGAAGGGGCGGGCGTGACCGGCGTGGTCATGCTCAGCGAATCCCATATCAGCATCCACACCTGGCCGGAACACGGCTACGCGGCGCTGGATGTGTTCATGTGCGGCGCGGCCCGGCCCGAGCGCGCGCTGGACAGCCTGCGCGCCGCGCTGGCGCCGGCCTCGGTCCGCGTCACGGTCGTCGACCGGGGCTGACGCGCGGCGCTTTTTCCCTTGTTTGACATGCCTCAAGGCGCTATAGGGTTCAAATTGACGTTCGTTATATACCTATATATATTTCGTGGCCAATAGACAACCCGATCGCTCTGGAGAGCAAGATGTCAGTCAACCGTCCGACCCTGCGCCCGACCCTGGCCGCCGCCTTCGCGCTGGCCACCCTGTGGGGCGCCAACGCCAGCGCCGGCGAGCTGGTCGTGTCCGCCGCCGCCAGCCTGACCAATGCGTTCAAGGACGTGGCCGCCGCCTATGAAAAAGAGCATGCCGGCACCAAGGTGGTCCTGAACTTCGGCGCCTCCGACGTGCTGCTGCAGCAGATCGTCAAGGGCGCGCCGGCCGACGTGTTCGCCTCGGCCGACCAGAAGGCCATGGACAAGGCGGTCGAGGAAAAGGCCGTCAAGCCCGCCTCGCGCGTGGACTTCGCCGCCAACCAGGTCGTGCTGATCGTCCCGACCGACAGCCGCGCCAACATCACCGCGTTGAAGGACCTGACGCGCGACGACGTCAAGCGCATCGCCTACGGCAATCCGGCCTCGGTGCCGGTCGGCCGCTACACGCAGGGCGCGCTGCAGGCCGCCGGCCTGTGGGACGCCGTGCAGGCCAAGAGCGTGCTGGCGCAGAACGTGCGCCAAAGCCTGGACTATGTGTCGCGCGGCGAGGTCGACGCCGGCTTCGTGTTCGCCACCGACGCCGCCATCATGGCGGACAAGGTCAAGGTCGCCGTGCGCGTGCCGTCGCAGACGCCCGTCACCTATCCCATCGCCGTGACCGCGCGCGAAGCCGCCGCCAAGGAGGCCCAGAGCTTCGTCGCCTACGTGCTTTCGCCCGCCGGCCAGGAGATACTGTCGCGCTACGGCTTCCAGAAGCCCTGATTCCGCTTGAGCGCATGCGTCGATGAGTGATTCTGTCTGGGTGCCCCTGCTGCTTTCCTTGAAAGTGGCGGGGTGGGCCACATTACTGGCGGCGGTGGCCGGCACCGCCGCCGCCTATGGTCTGTCGCGCTGGCGCTGGCGGGGCCGCGACCTGCTGGACGCCTTGCTGACGCTGCCGCTGGTGCTGCCGCCCACCGTGCTGGGCTACTACCTGCTGGTGCTGCTGGGCCGGCGCGGCGTGCTGGGCGAGACGCTGGCGGGCTGGGGCATCGAGCTGGTCTTCACCTGGCAGGGCGCCGTCATCGCCGCCGCCGTGGTGGCGTTTCCGCTGGTGTTCAAGTCGGCCCGCGCGGCGTTCGAGAACGTCGACGCGCAGCTGGAGAACGCGGCGCGGGTGCTGGGCGTGTGCGAGGCGGGGGTGTTCTTCCGCGTGACGCTGCCGCTGGCCGCGCGCGGCATCGTCGCCGGCGTGTTGCTGGCCTTCGCGCGGGCGCTGGGCGAATTCGGCGCCACGCTGATGATCGCCGGCAACCTGCCGGGCCGCACCCAGACGCTGTCGGTCGCCATTTACGAGGCGGTACAGGCCGGCGATGACGCCACCGCCAACCTGCTGGTGCTGGTCACGTCCGTGACCTGCGTGGTGGTCCTGCTGCTGGCGGGACGGCTGGTGCCGGTGTCCGGCAGGCGTGATTCGGGGGCACGATGAGCGTCGCCATACAGATCCGGAAGCGCATGGTGTCCGGCGACCGGCATTTCGCGCTGGACGTGGATGTCACGTCCAGGTCCAAGCGCATCGCGCTGTTCGGCCCGTCCGGCGCCGGCAAGAGCCTGACCCTGCGGGCCGTGGCCGGCCTGCTGCGGCCGGATGCCGGACGCATCGACATCAATGGCCGCGCGCTGTTCGATTCGGCGCAAGGCATATGCCTGCCGCCGCAGTCGCGCCGCGTGGCCTATCTGTTCCAGGACTACGCGCTGTTCCCGCACCTGACGGTGGCGCAGAACATCGCGTTCGGCATGCGGCGCGGCTGGCGCAATCCGCCGCGCAAGCAGGTCAGCGAGCAGGCGCGGCGCTGGGTCGACGCCTTCGAGCTGGGCGCCATCGTGGGCAGCTATCCGAGCGAGATATCGGGCGGCCAGAAGCAGCGCGTGGCGCTGGCGCGGGCGCTGATGCTGGAACCCGACATCCTGTTGCTGGACGAGCCGTTCTCGGCGCTGGACTCGCAGCTGCGCGGCAAGATGCGGCAGGAGCTGGACGCCTTGCAGCGGCGGCTGGACGTGCCGATGCTGCTGATCACGCACGATCCGGCCGACGTCGAGGCGCTGGCCGACGAGGTGTTCGAGCTGCGCGACGGCCGCGTGCGCCGCCGGGATGAAGACGTGGGATTGTGACGGCGACCGGATCGCTATCTGATTGATCAGCGCTGGCCCGAGACCGCCGCGGGCCGGTTCCCGGGGCCCGTGCGAGACGCTTAATCCAGCACGCCCAGGATGACGTTCGAGGCCTTGAAGATGGCGACGGCCGGCGAACCCTGTTTCAGGCCCAGTTCCTGCGCGCTTTCATTGGTGACGATGGCGGCCACGGTGGCGCCGCCGTCGAGCTGGATCAGGATTTCGCTGTTCACCGCGCCGGGGCGCACGGCCGAGACGGCGCCCGGCAGCTGGTTGCGGGCCGACAGGCGCAGGCCCTTGCCGGGCACGCCCACTATCACCGAGGATGCCTTGATCAGGGCGATGGCTTCCTTGCCGTCGGCCAGGCCCAGTTCCTGGGTGCTTTCGCGGGTGATGGTGGCGGTGAGCGTCTGGCCGCCGGCGATGCGCAGGCGGATTTCGTCGTTGACCGCGCCCGACGTGATGCCGATGACGGTGCCCAGCAGGCGGTTGCGCGCGGAGGTCTTGAGCATGAAGCGCCTCATGAGGTCGATGTCGCCGCTGGCGTCCAGGCCGGCGCGCGTCAGGTTTTCCATGAACTTGCGGTGTTCGGCCTCCAGCGCGCGGAAGGTCGCGATCAGGCGGCGCGCCCGGTCGGTCAGCTGCGTGCCGCCGCCGCCCCGGCCGCCGGCCGCCCGCAGCACCAGCGGTTCGCCCGCCAGGTTGTTCATCGCGTCGATGGCGTCCCACGCGCCCTTGTAGCTCATGCCCACGGCGCGCGCGGCGGCGGTGATCGAGCCGGTGGCGTCGATCTGGGCGAGCAGGTCGATGCGGTTCTTGCCGCCCCAGGTCTGGGCGCCGGAGCGCAGCCAGATCGAGCCGTCGAGTTCCAACATGGCGGTGAGGTCCGTTCAGTTCCGATTGAAGGCTTGCAGTGTAATGGACGGTCGGCCCCGGCGGCGACGGCGCGATGGGAATGAGAGGCGTCATTGAAACTTTGCGGGCTTCGCGGCACTATGTGCTGGCCTCGGATTCCTGGAGACCGGATCATGAAAGCCCCAACCCTGCTGGCCGCGGGCTGCCTGGCGGCGCTGCTGTCGGCCTGCGCCACCGGACCATCGATACGCAGCGACTACGACCAGAAGGCGGATTTCTCGCGCTATCGCACCTTCGGCTACATGAGCCCGCTGGGTACGGACAAGGCCGGCTACAGCAGTCTGCTGACCGAGCGCCTGAAGGACGCCACGCGCGGCCAGATGGAAATGCGCGGCTACGTCTATAACACCGCCGATCCGGACCTGCTGATCAATTTCAACGGCAAGCTGCAGCAGAAGACCCAGGTCACCCAGGCGCCGCCGGCCATCGGTCCTTATTACGGCTATCGCAGCGGCTTCTATGGCGGCTGGCCCGGCTATGGCTGGGGCGACACCGTCTATCAATACACGGAGGGCACGCTGAACATCGACCTGGTCGACGCGCGCCGCAAGCAGCTGGTGTGGGAAGGCGTGGCCGTGGGCGAGGTGCGCAATCCCGAGATGGCCGCGTCGCAGCAGAGCGTGGAAAAGGCCGTCGCCCAAGTGTTCTCGAAATATCCGTTCCGCGCCGGCGTGGCCGCGCCGCAGGGACCGGACAAGTCCAAGCCTTGAGGAGTCCCGCATGAGCACGGCACGCCCGTCCCGCAAGCGCCAGGCCGCCCCGGCCGATACCGACAGTCCGCGCCGCACGTCCAAGACCGCCCCGGACAACGCCGACAGCCCGGGCCGCGCCGCCGCGGACTCCGGCGGCGCGCAGTCCTACGACACGGTCGCCCTGGTGCTGCAGGGCGGCGGCGCCCTGGGGGCCTACCAGGCCGGGGTGTACCAGGGCCTGCACGAGGCCGGCATCCGCCCCAACTGGGTGGCGGGCATTTCCATCGGTTCGATCAACGCCGCCATCATCGCCGGCTCGCCCGAGGACGAGCGCGTGGCGCGGCTGCGCGGGTTCTGGGAGACGATCTGCCGGCCGACCGGCTTCGCCGCCCTGCCTTGGGGCGATACGCTGGCCGGCATGTTCGAGGGCATTCCGTTCGGCTTCGGCTCGCCGGCCATGAACGGCCAGCTGTCCGCCTTCCATGCGCTGGTGTCCGGTCAGCCTGGTTTCTTCAAGCCGCGCTTTCCGCCGCCCTACCTGTTGCATGGGCAGGGGGCGGCTTCCACCAGCTTCTACGACACGTCTGCGCTGGCCGATACGCTGCGCCAGTTCGTCGACTTCGACCTGCTGAACGCGGGCAAGGTGCGCGCCAGCTTCGGCGTGGTCAACGTGCGGACCGGCAACTTCGCCTATTTCGACAGCCGCAAGGACCGGCTGGGCCCCGAGCACGTCATGGCCTCCGGCGCATTGCCGCCGGGCTTCCCGTCCGTGGAAATCGATGGCGAGCATTACTGGGACGGGGGCGTGGTGTCCAACACCCCGCTGGCCCAGGTGGTGGGCGCGGAGAACATGCGCGACACGCTGGCCTTCCAGGTGGACCTGTGGCCGGCGCGCGGCGGCCTGCCCACCTCGCTGGAAGAAGTGGCCGAGCGGCAGAAGGACATCCAGTATTCCAGCCGGACCCGCCTGGTGACCGACCAGTTGCGCCGGGTGCTCAAGCTGCGCCACGGCCTGCAGAAGCTGCTGGCGCGCCTGCCCGAATCCGAGCGCGGCGCGGCCGACCTGGAAGAGCTGCGCCGGCTGTCGCACACGCCGGCGACCAACATCGTCAACCTGATCTACGAGTCCAAGCACCGCGAGCGCTATTCCAAGGACTACGAGTTCGGCACCGAGGCCATGCGCGAGCACTGGGAGTCCGGCCTGTCGGACATCCGCCTGACCCTGGCCCGGCCGGGCGTGCTGGACCGTCCGACCGAGGACAGTTGTTTTGTCGCCCACGACATCCATCGCAACGGCAAACGGCATTGATCGAGGGGGCGGGCAGGATGGGGAAAAGATAGGATCTTCAGCCGATATGAACTGAATTTAAAGGGATTAGTCTGATCCTGGCGTAGCAAGAGGAAATCCGGCTTGCAGGCCCGTTAGTCTCTCGAACAAGTTGCATTTTTTGTTTCCGGCGCCCGGAAACCGCGGATTGCGCGGTGCCGAGTCCGGTGGAGAGCCAGCCGTGATCGTTACCGCCCAATCCGAGCCCGTTCTGTCCGCCTCCGGCGCGCCCCTGGCCGCGCCGGTCCATGCCGTCCAAGGCGTCCCCGTCGATGGTCTGATAGCCGCCAGCGACAGGCTGGAAGGCTGGTGGACGCTGCGCTACGGCGGCTGGACGCTGCTTACGCCCCGTGGCGGCCGCCTCGACCTGTCCGAACTCGAGCGCGCCTGCTTCCTGTGTCTGTTGCGCAACCCGCGGCGCGAGCTGTTGCGGTCCGAGCTGGTGGCCATGCGGCAGCACACCAAGATGCGCACGCTGAATGTCGCCATCTGCCGGCTGCGCCGCAAGGTGGGCGATGCCGGCGACCAGTTGCCGCTGCATACCGTGCACGGCATCGGCTACGTCTTCCTGGGCAAGCTCCGGGAATTCGCCGAACCCTGACAGGCCAGAGGGCGCGCGCGGCTCGCGGCCCGCCCCTCACTTCAAGGCGTCCGCCTGATCGGACCCTGTTTTTGTGGCGAACTCCTCTCCATATAGTGTGGCGCGGCGCCAAATTTGGCGTCCGTCGCTGCGCAACCACGCCAAATCCCCCTCGAAAACCCTTGGATCGCCTGATAACTGAGTTACATTATTGGGCTATTCAGGCGCCCGCCCCGGCGCGGATCTTGCGTTGGCCATGGCTGCACGCAGGCGCCTGACGATCTTGCTTACTTGACGCGGCATACTACGCGGGGGTTTCGATGCGGTTTTCGCCTAAACGTGTTTCAGGTCTGGCTCTTTCGGGTGGCGCGCTGGCGCTGCTGTTGGCGGGGTGCGGCGAGCACCCGCAAATGAACCCCGGCATGCCCCAGGTCAGCGTCATCACGGTCCAGCCCGAGCGCACGCCGATCGTGGCGGAGCTGCCCGGCCGTGTCGATGCGGTCCGCGATGCGCAGATCCGCGCGCGGGTGACCGGCATCGTCCAGAAGATCGCTTTCGAGCAGGGCGGCGACGTCCAGGAGAAGCAACTGCTCTTCAAGATCGATCCGGCGCCGTACAAGGCGGCCTACGATCAAGCCACCGCCCAGCTCAAGCAGGCGCAGGCCAATCTGTTCAGCGCCAAGGTGCTGGCCGATCGCTACGCGCCGCTGGTCAAGGCCAATGCGGTCAGCAAGCAGGAATACGACAACGCCGTGGCGTCGTACCGCCAGGCCGAGGCCGCCGTGGCCGCCGCCAAGGCCGCGCAGGACAACGCCTCGATCAATCTCGGCTACACCGACGTGACCTCGCCCATCACCGGACGCATCGGCAAGCCGCTGGTCACCGAGGGCGCGCTGGTCGAGGGCACCTCGGCCACGCAGATGGCCACGGTGCAGCAGCTCGACCCCATCTATATCGACTTCAACCAGTCCACCACGGATCTGGCGGCGCTGCGTCGCGCCTTCGCCAGCGGCAAGCTGCAGCAGGTCGGCAAGGACGCCGCCCGCGCCACGGTGGTGCTGGAGGACGGTTCCGAGTATCCGCACCCGGGCAAGCTCTTGTTCACCGGCATCACGGTCGACCCGACCACCGGCCAGGTCAACCTGCGCGCCGAGGTGCCGAACCCGGACAACGTGCTGTTGCCGGGCATGTATGTGCGCGTGAGGCTGGAGCAGGGCGTGGACGACAAGGCGCTGCTGGTGCCGCAGCAGGCGCTGCAGCGCACGCCCGACGGCGCCCAGAGCCTGATGCTGGTCAACAAGGAAAACAAGGTCGAGCAGGTGCCGGTGACCACCGGCGGCGCCGTCAAGACCAACTGGATCGTCACCAGCGGCCTGAAGGCCGGCGACACGGTGGTGGTCGAGGGCTTCCAGAAGATCCGCCCCGGCGCGCCGGTGCAAGCCAGCCCGTGGAAGGCCGGCGGCCAGCCGGGCGCCGCGCCCGCCGGCCAGCCTGCTGCGCAGCAGCCGGCCAAGCCGGCCGAGGGCGCGCCCGCCAAGCAGGAGCCTGCCAAACAAGACCCGGCCGCAGGCCAGAAGTCCTAAGCGGCTCGCGGCGCCCATAAGGCGCCGCGTTCCCCTTCAGTGAGCATCGCTTTCAGAGTCCGCCCACATGCCGCAATTCTTTATTGAAAGACCAATTTTCGCCTGGGTCGTCGCCCTGTTCATCCTGCTTGCGGGTGTGCTGGCAATCCCCAGCATGCCGGTGTCGCAGTACCCGAACGTGGCACCGCCCGCCATCACCATCACGGCCACCTATCCGGGCGCGTCCGCCAAGGAGGTGGCTCAGTCGGTGACCTCCATCATCGAGGACAAGCTCAACGGCGCCAAGGGCCTGCTGTACTACGAATCGGTCAGCGATTCCTACGGCACCTCGACCATCACCGCCACCTTCGCGCCCGGCCGCGACCCCGATCTGGCGCAGGTGGACGTGCAGAACCGCGTGTCCAACGTGATCGCGCAACTGCCCACCGCCGTGCAGCAGCAGGGCCTGAAGTACGAGCAGACCAGCACGGGCTTCCTGCTCGTGGTGACGGTGTCGTCCACCGACGGTTCGCTGGACCAGACCGCGCTGGCCGACTACATCGCCCGCAATATCCAGAACCCGATCTCGCGCGTGCCCGGCGTCGGGCAGTTCCAGCTGTTCGCGGCGCCGCGCGCCATGCGCATCTGGGTCGATCCTGCCAAGCTGGTCGGTTTCAACCTGAGCATGGCCGAGGTCAATCAGGCGATTTCCGCGCAGAACGTCCTGATCTCGGGCGGCAGCGTCGGTTCGCCGCCTAACCCGGATTCGCAGCGCATCACCGCCACCGTGACCGCCAACGGCCAGCTGTCCACGATCGAGGGCTTCGGCAAGATCGTGCTGCGCGCCAATACCGACGGTTCCAAGGTGCTGCTGCGCGACGTGGCGCGCATCGAGGTCGGCGCCGACAACTACCAGTTCGGCGCCCGCCTGAACGGCAAGCCCACGGCCGCCTTCGCCGTCGTGCTGTCGCCCAACGCCAACGCGCTGGCCACGGCCCAGGGCGTGCGCAAGCAGATGGTTGAGCTGGCCAAGTATTTCCCGGGCAACATCACGTATTCCATTCCCTATGACACCGCGCCCTACGTGAAGGTGTCGATCGAGCAGGTGCTGCACACCCTGGTGGAAGCCATGGTGCTGGTGTTCCTGGTGATGTACCTGTTCCTGCAGAACGTGCGCTATACCCTGATCCCGGCGCTGGTGGTGCCGGTGGCCATGCTGGGGACATTCGCGGTGATGCTGGGGCTGGGCTTCTCCATCAACGTATTGACCATGTTCGCCATGGTGCTGGCCATCGGGATCCTGGTGGACGATGCCATCGTGGTGGTCGAGAACGTGGAGCGCATCATGGCCACCGAGGGCCTGCCGCCCAAGGAGGCCACCAAGAAAGCCATGCCCCAGATCAGCGGCGCCATCGTCGGCATCACGCTGGTGCTGGTGACGGTGTTCCTGCCGCTGGCCTTCATGGGCGGGTCGGTGGGCGTGATCTACCGCCAGTTCTCGGTGGCGATGGCCGTGTCGATCTTCTTCTCGGCCCTGCTGGCTCTGACCTTCACCCCGGCGCTGTGCGCCACCATCCTCAAGCCCATCCCCAAGGGTCACCATGAGGAAAAGAAGGGCTTCTTCGGCTGGTTCAACCGCAAGTTCGATGCCACCACGCACGGCTACCAGAACTGGGTGGCGCGCGTCCTGCACAAGGGCGGCCGCATGATGCTGGCCTTCGTGCTGCTGGTCGTGCTGCTGGGTTGGCTGTTCCTGCGCCTGCCGTCGTCGTTCCTGCCTGAGGAAGACCAGGGCTACGTGGTCAGCAACATCGAGCTGCCGACAGGCGCCACGGCCAACCGGACCGTCGACGTGCTCAAGCAGGTCGAGGACTACTTCATGAAGATCCCGGCGGTCGAGAACGTCATTGCGATCCAGGGGTACAGCTTCAACGGCAACGGCCTGAACGCCGCCATTGCCTTCACCACGCTCAAGGATTTCAGCAAGCGCAAGGGCAGCGAGGATTCCGCGGGCGCCATCGCCTTCAACGCCTTCCAGCAGCAGCTGATGGGCATCCACGACGCCATGGTGTTCACCCTGGTGCCGCCGGCCATCTCCGCGCTGGGCAACGCCACCGGCTTCGACTTCCGCCTGCAGGATCGCGGCGCGGCCGGAACCGAGGCGCTGGCCGCGGCCACCGGCCAGCTGATGGGCCTGGCGATGCAGAGCCCGGTGCTGTCGCAGGTCCGCATCACCGGCCTGGGACCGGGCACGCAGCTCAGCCTGAACATCGACCGCGACAAGGCGGCCGCGCTGGGCGTGGACTTCAACGAGGCTGCGGCGTTGATCTCCACCGCCGTCGGCTCGGCCTACCTGAGCAAGTTCCCCAACCTGGGCCGGATGCAGAACATCTGGGTGCAGGCCGACGCGCCGTACCGCATGCAGCTCAAGGATGTGCTGGCGCTGAACGCCCGCAACCTGCAGGGCGGCATGGTGCCGCTGTCGTCCTTCGTCACGGCCGAATGGAAGCAGGGCCCCGTCCAGGTGGTGCGCTACAACAGCTACGAGTCGATCCGTATCGGCGGCAATGCCGCGCCGGGCTATACCACCGGCGATGCCATGGCCGAGATGGAGCGCCTGGTGGCGCAGCTGCCGCCGGGCTACGGCTTCGAGTGGAACGGCCTGTCCTACCAGGAACGCCAGGCCGGCAACCAGGCCCCGATCCTGATGGGCCTGTCGCTGCTGGTCGTGTTCCTGGTGCTGGCCGCGCTGTATGAAAGCTGGGCCATCCCGCTGTCGGTCATGCTGGTGGTGCCGCTGGGCATGCTGGGCGCGGTGGCGCTGGTCAGCGCGCTGGGCATGTCCAACGACGTGTACTTCCAGGTGGGCATGGTGACCGTGATCGGGCTGGCGGCCAAGAACGCCATCCTGATCGTGGAATTCGCCAAGGACCAGTACGCGCGCGGCATGGGGCTCTACGAGGCGGCGGTCGAGGCCGCGCGATTGCGGTTCCGGCCCATCCTGATGACCTCGCTGGCCTTCATCCTGGGCGTGGTGCCGCTGGCCATGGCCACCGGCGCCGGCGCCGCCAGCCAGCGCGCGGTGGGTCTGGGCGTGCTGGGCGGCATGCTTGCCGCCACGCCTTTCGCCGTGATGTTCGTGCCGACCTTCTTCGTGGTGGTGCTGGGCCTGTTCAAGACCAAGCCCCGCCTGCTGGGCGCCGAACTGAAGGCATTCGAGGAAGAACAGGCCGCCAAGAAGGCCGCCGAGGCTTCCGGCGCGCAACTACCCGCTCAACCCCATGGTGGCCAGGAGGGCAAGGTATGAAAGCCCTGATGTACAAACAGACCGCCTTGTCCGCCTTCGTGGCGGTGGCGTTGGCCGGCTGCTCGCTGGCGCCCGATTACAAGCGTCCCGACGCGCCGGTGTCCGGCAACTGGCCGGACCAGCCCAAGGTGCAGTACGGCGCCTATGCCAAGCCGACCGCGCTGGGCACGCAGCCCGCGGCCTCGGTGGAGCCGCAGGCCGGCACGCCGGCCGCCGACATCGGCTGGCGCGAGTTCTTCCGCGATCCGCGCCTGCAGCGCCTGATCGAGCTGTCGCTGGCCAACAACCGCGACCTGCGCGTGGCCGTGCAGCGCGTCGAAGAGGCGCGCGCGCAGTACGGCGTGCAGCGCGGCGCGCAGTGGCCCAGCATCGGCGCCGGCATCCAGGGCCAGCGCCAGCACCTGCCCGCCAACATGCGGGCGCCGGGCGCTGGCTCGATCAGCAGCAGCTACCAGGCCGGCATCGGCCTGACCACGTTCGAGATCGACCTGTTCGGCCGGTTGCGCAGCCTGTCCGAGGCGGCGTACCAGCAGTACCTGTCGACCGAGCAGGCGCAGAAGAGCGTGCACATCACGCTGGTGGGCTCGGTCGCGCAGGCCTATTTCAACCTGCGCGCGGCCGAGGTCCAGATGGACCTGACCCAGCGCACGCTGGCCTCGCGCCAGGAGTCCTACAACCTGGTCAAGCGCCGCTTCGACGGCGGTGTGTCGTCCGAGCTGGACTTGAATCAGGCCAAGACCTTGCTGGATTCGGCCTCGTCCAGCCTGGCCGAGCTGGCCCGCGCGCGCGCGCAAGCCGTCAACGCGCTGGTGGTGCTGGTGGGCGCGCCCTTGCCCGAGGACCTGCCCGCGCCGGCCGCGTTCGGCCGCGAACAGCTGCTGGCCACGGTGCCGGCGGGACTGCCGTCCGACCTGCTGGAGCGCCGGCCCGACATCGTCGCCGCCGAGCACCAGCTCAAGTCGGCCAATGCCAATATCGGCGCGGCGCGCGCGGCGTTCTTCCCGACCATCTCCCTGACCGGCCTGCTGGGGGCGGCCAGCCCCTCGCTGTCCGATCTTTTCAAGGGCGGGCAGGGGTACTGGAGCTTCTCGCCGTCTATCACCACGCCGCTGTTCGCCGGCGGCAGTATCCGCGAAGGGCTGAACCTGGCCAAGGCGCGCGATAATATTGCGGTGGCGCAGTATGAGAAAACCATCCAGCAGGCGTTCCGCGAAGTCTCGGACGCGCTGGCCGGCGAGGCTACCTACAGCGCCCAGCTGGATGCCCAGCGCGGCCTGCAGGATTCCTCGGCGCGCACGCTGGAACTGTCGAACCTGCGCTATACCAACGGCGTCGACAGCTATCTGCAGGTGCAGACGGCGCAAGTGGACTTTTTCAATGCCCAGATTTCCCTGGTGCAGACGGGGTTGGCCGCATTGATCAACCGCGTGGAGCTGTACAAGGCCCTGGGCGGCGGCTGGCAGGAAACGACTAGGACGCAATGATAGAACTTGGTGTAAATATCGATCACGTGGCCACGCTGCGCCAGCAGCGTCACACGGTTTATCCGGACCCGGTCGCCGCCGCCCTGCGGGCGGAGGACGCCGGGGCCGACCTGATCACGCTGCACCTGCGCGAGGACCGCCGCCACATCCAGGACAAGGATGTCTACGCGCTGCGCCCGCTGCTGCGCACGCGCATGAACCTGGAGTGCGCGATCACGGCCGAAATGCTGGAGATCGCCTGTGCCGTCAAGCCCAGCGACGTCTGCCTGGTGCCCGAAAAACGCACCGAGCTGACCACCGAGGGCGGCCTGGAAGTGGCCGGCGCGCTGGCCGCCGTGACCGACGCCGTCGGCCTGCTGGCCGAGTCCGGCATCCGGGTGTCGCTGTTCATCGATCCCGAGCCGGCGCAGATCGCGGCCGCCGCCCAGGCCGGCGCGCCCGTGGTCGAGCTGCACACCGGCGCCTATGCCGAAGCGCAGGACGAGGCCACGGCCCGGGCCGAGCTGACGCGCATCCGCGTGGCGGTGGCCGAGGGCCTGCGCCACGGACTGCGCGTGAATGCGGGCCACGGCCTGCACTACGGCAATGTGGGTCCGGTGGCGGCGGTGGACGGGATCGCCGAATTGAACATCGGCCACGCCATCGTGGCGCAGGCGGTGTTCGACGGCTGGGAAAAGGCGGTGCGCGACATGAAGGCGCTGATGGTGCAGGCGCGCCTGGAAGCGCTGCGCGGCCGCTGATCCGTGGCCGCGAGGCCTGCACGACGCCCCGTACCTGAACCCGCCGCCGCGCTCATGCCCATGTCCGACGCCGCCTACGATCCCGCAGCCGCCACGCCGCCAGTCCCGTCCGCGCCGAAGGCGGGCGCCATCGCCGGCATCGGCATGGACCTGCTGCGCATCGACCGCATCGAGCGCGCGCTGGCGCGCCACGGCGACCGCTTCGCCGAGAAGATCCTGGGCGTGGAGGAACTTCGCAAGTTCCATGCGCGCCGCGCCCGCGACCCGGTGCGCGGCGTGCGCTTCCTGGCCACGCGCTTCGCCGCCAAGGAAGCGTTTTCCAAGGCCATCGGCCTGGGCATGCGCATGCCCATGACCTGGCGTCGGGTGCAGACCCTGAACGCGCCGGGCGGGCGGCCGGTGCTCGTCATCGCGCCGGAGCTGCAACAATGGTATGCGGCGCGCTTCGGCGCCGCGCATGTGTCCATTACCGACGAAACCGACATGGCCGCCGCCTACGTGGTGGTCGAAAGCAAGCCCTGACCGCGGCGCCCGTATCCTCGGGCCCGCCTGATGCAACGAAAAGGACTGCCCGATGACCAAGAAATCATCCAAGAAAGCGGTCCTGCCTCCCGGCCCCGTGATGGTCGATGTGGCGGGATTCACGCTCACCAAGGAAGAAAAGAAGCGCCTGCGCCACCCGCTGGTGGGCGGCGTGATCCTGTTCGCGCGCAATTTCGAGAGCCGCGCCCAGCTGACCCGCCTGACGCGCCAGATCCACAAGGCGCGCAAGGAGCCGCTGCTGATCCTGGTGGATCATGAGGGCGGCCGCGTGCAGCGCTTCCGCGAGGACGGCTTCACGCCGCTGCCGCCGATGCGCGCGCTGGGCGAGCTGTGGGACCGCGATCCGCTGAACGCCATGCGCCTGGCCACCGAGGCCGGCTACGTGCTGGCCGCCGAGCTGCGCGCCTGCGGCGTGGACATGAGCTTCACGCCGGTGCTGGACCTGGACTACGGCGTCAGCAAGGTGATCGGCAACCGCGCCTTCCACGCCGATCCGCGCGTGGTCGCCATGCTGTCGCGCGCGCTGATCCAGGGCCTGTCGCTGGCCGGCATGTCGGCCTGCGGCAAGCATTTCCCCGGCCACGGTTATGTGCAGGCCGATTCGCACCACGAGATCCCGGTCGACCCGCGCCCGCTGGCCGACATCCTGCGCGACGACGCCGCGCCCTATGCCTGGCTGGGCGACGCCGTGCTGCCCTCGGTCATGCCGGCGCACGTCATCTATCCCAAGGTCGACAAGCATCCCGCCGGCTTCTCCAGGCGCTGGGTGCAGGACATCCTGCGCAAGCGCCTGGGCTACGACGGGGTGGTGTTCTCCGACGACCTGACCATGGAAGGCGCCTCGGTGGCCGGCGACATCCTGGACCGCGCCAACGCGGCGCTGGGCGCGGGCTGCGACATGGTGCTGGTGTGCAACCGGCCGGACCTGGCCGACGAGCTGCTGTCGCGGCTGTCGTTCAAGCACCCGCCCGAGTCGGTCGAGCGCATCCGCCGCCTGATGCCGCGCTTCGACGCGCCGGACTGGGACACCCTGCAGGCCGAAAGCCGTTACCAGAATGCCCGACGACTTCAATCTCAAATCGTTCCTGGCTGACCTGCCGCATCTGCCGGGCGTGTACCGGCACCTGGATGCGGCCGGCGAGGTCATGTATGTCGGCAAGGCGCGCGACCTGAAGAAGCGCGTCTCGTCGTATTTCCAGAAGACCCTGTCCAGCCCGCGCATCGCCCAGATGGTGGCGAAGGTGGCGCGGCTGGAGGTCACGGTCACGCGCTCGGAGGCCGAGGCGCTGATCCTGGAAAACAACCTCATCAAGACCCTGAAGCCGCGCTACAACATCCTGTTCCGCGACGACAAGTCCTATCCGTACCTGCTCATCACGGGCCATGAGTGGCCGCGCATCGCCTACTATCGCGGCGCCACCAACAAGCGCGGCCAGTTCTTCGGCCCGTTTCCCAACGCCTGGGCGGTGCGCGAAACCATCCAGATCCTGCAGAAGGTCTTTCGCCTGCGCACCTGCGAGGACTCGGTCTTCGCCAACCGTTCGCGGCCCTGTCTGCTGCATCAGATCGGGCGCTGCTCGGCGCCCTGCGTGGGCGTGATCGGCGCCGAGGATTACGCGCGCGACGTGCAGCGCGCCGTGCGTTTCCTGAACGGCGAGGCCAAGGACGTCATGGGCGAGATCGAGTCGCGCATGCAGCAGGCGGCCAGCGAGCTGCGCTTCGAGGAGGCGGCGGCGCTGCGCGACCAGATGGGTTCGCTGGCGCGCGTGCTGCACCAGCAGACCATGGAAAGCACCAGCGGCGAGGACACGGACATCATCGCCGTGGCCATCGCCGGCGGCAAGGTCTGCGTCAACCTGGCCATGGTGCGCGGCGGCCGCCATCTGGGCGATAAGCCGTTCTTCCCATCGCACGCCGAAGGCGAGGCCGCGCCGCAGGTGCTGGAGGCCTTCGTCGCCCAGCACTACGCCGACAACGCGCTGCCGCCGGTGCTGGTGTGCTCGCATGCCTTGCCCGATCCCGAGCTGGTGGACCTGCTGGCCGAGCAGGCCGGCGGCCGTCCCACGCGCGTGCTGACTCGGCCGCAGGGCGCGCGCCGCGCCTGGCTGGAGCAGGCCGGCAAGAACGCCGACATGGCGCTGGCGCGGGCGCTGACCGAATCCGGCGCGCGCGCCGCCCGCACCCTGGCCCTGGCCGAAGCGCTGGACCTGGACACCGACGAGGCCGCGCTGGACGCGCTGCGCATCGAGTGCTTCGACATCAGCCACACGGCCGGCGAAGCCACCCAGGCGTCCTGCGTGGTGTTCGAGCATCACGACGTGCAGCCCTCGCTCTACCGCCGCTACAACATCGCCGGCATCACGCCGGGCGACGACTACGCCGCCATGCGCCAGGTGCTGTCGCGCCGCTTCGCCAAGGTGGCCGACGGCGAGGCGCAGATGCCGGGCCTGGTGCTGATCGACGGCGGCAAGGGCCAGGTGGAAGTCGCGCGGCAGGTGTTCGCCGAGCTGGGCCTGGACATCCAGACCCTGGTCGGCGTGGCCAAGGGGGAAGGGCGCAAGGTCGGCCTGGAAACCCTGGTCTTCGCCGATGGCCGCCCGCCGGTGGCGCTGGGCGGCGAATCGGCCGCGCTGATGCTGATCGCCCAGGTGCGCGACGAGGCGCACCGCTTCGCCATCACCGGCATGCGCGCCCGCCGCGCCAAGGCCCGCAACGTGTCGCGCCTGGAAGAAATCGAAGGCATCGGCGCCCGCCGCCGCCAGCGCCTGCTGGCCCGCTTCGGCGGTTTTTCAGGCGTGGCCTCGGCCAGCATCGAAGACCTGGCCTCGGTCGACGGCATCTCCCAAGACCTCGCCATCCGCATTTATGAAGCCTTGCGGTAGCACTTCCGTGCTACATATCCCCACCTTGTTCAAACCCGTCGCACAGGGAAAGCCGACCGCGCAGCGTGGAAAGCAGGCCTTTCAGGCCAGCCAATACAGCCTGTCTGCAACGCTGCCGCGCCACGCAACAGCCGAGCCGGGCCACGCAAGCCGAGCGACGCAAGCCGCTGGTGCCCCACAATCCGGGCCACGCGGAGCCGGCTTTGCCGGTCCGCAGTGGCGCCCCCTTGAGGGGGAAGCGCCGCAGGCGCGTCGGGGGTGGACCCTTGATGTAGCATACGGATACTATGCCAATTAACGTACCCATAATCCTGACATGGCTGCGCATCGCCATGATTCCGCTGGTCGTCGGGCTGTTCTACCTGCCCGACAGCTGGATGGCGGTCACCACGCGCGACACGCTGGCCGCCTGGGCCTTCATCATCGCCGCGTTGACCGATTGGTTCGATGGCTGGCTGGCCCGCCGCTGGAACCAGACCTCGGCGTTCGGCGCCTTCCTCGATCCGGTGGCCGACAAGCTGATGGTCTGCGCCGCGCTCATCGTGCTGCTGGACCTGAGCCGCGTCGACGCCTTCATTTCCCTGATCATCATCGGCCGCGAGATCACGATTTCCGCGCTGCGCGAATGGATGGCCCAGATCGGCGCCAGCGCCAGTGTGGCGGTGCACCGGCTGGGCAAGTTCAAGACCGCGGCGCAAATGGTGGCGATTCCCTGCCTGCTGTACAACCAGCCGGTCATGGGCGTGAGCACCAAGCTGCTGGGCGACCTGCTGATCATCGTCGCGGCGGTGCTGACGGTCTGGTCCATGCTGTACTACCTGCAGCGCGCCTGGCCGGCGATCCGCGAAAAGGCCAAGTAAACTAACGCGTTAACGTAATGGCGGCCCGGCTCGCGCCCGGGGCCGCCATCGTATTCCAAGAGCGATGCCGGCAGACCGGCACGGCCGCCGCGCCGCATTCGCCGAGAGACCGGCGCCGTGATCCGCGGCGCCGCCGGAGACAACCCGCGAGCCGCCCGCAGCCGGCGGCCGCCATCGCCGCCTCGCGCGGTCCATCGCAATGAACAGCGCAGCAAATTCCCTGGCCCCGGACGCCGCCGTCCGGCGCCGCGACTGGCAGATCATCCTCCTGATCGGCGTGATCCACGCCAGTTCGCACTTCTTCCAACTCGTCCTGCCGTCGCTCTACGTTTCGCTGGGCAATGCCTTCGGGCTGGATTTCGCCCGGCTGGGCCTGCTGGTGTCCACCTTCTACGTGGTGTCCGGCATCGGCCAGGCGTCTTCCGGATTCGTGGTGGACCGCATCGGCGCGCGGCCGGTGCTGTGGTTCGGCCTGAGCTGCTTCGTGGTGTCGGGGCTGCTGATCGGCTCGGCCAATGGCTACGCCATGCTGATGGCCGCCGCCGTGGTGGGCGGCATCGGCAATTCGGTGTTCCATCCGGCCGACTATTCCATCATCAATCATCGCGTCACGGCTCCGCGCCTGGGCCATGCGTTCTCGGCGCACGGCCTGACCGGCAATCTGGGCTGGGCGCTGACGCCGGTGTTCATGACCAGCATCACGCTGCTGGCCGACTGGCGCGTGGCGGCCTACTGCGCCGCCGGGCTGGTGGCGCTGGTGCTGTTGCTGGCCGTGTTGGGGCGAGATCTGATCGGCGGCCCTGCGGCGGCCGAGGCCGACGCGGCCAAGACCGGCGCGCGGCCGCCGGAGGCGCAGCAGGGCGTGCTCGCGACCCTGGCGACCTTGCTGTCCAAGCCGGCGCTGTGGGGCGCCTTCCTGTTCTTCGCTTTCACCTCGATCGCGCTGTCCTCGGTGCAGAACTACACCATTCCCTTGCTGGGCCAGCTCTATGACCTGTCCAAGGTCGCCGCCAGTTCGGCGCTGTCCGGCTACATGATCGCGTCCGCCGTGGGCATGGCGGCGGGAGGCTTCCTGGTGTCGGCCAATCCGCGCACCGAGCGCACCGTGATGGTGGCGCTGATCCTGGCCGGTCTGACGCTCGTGGTGCTGGCGCTGGGCCTGGTGCCCGCCGCGCTGGCCGCGCCGGTGGTGGGGCTGGCGGGCTTTTGCTCCGGCGTGGCGGCGCCGTCGCGCGACATGCTGATCCGCCGCGTGACGCCCAAGGGCGCCACCGGCTCGGTCTATGGCCTGGTGTATTCGGGCATGGACGTGGGCTCGGCCCTGGGGCCGCTGGCCTTCGGCCTGCTGCTGGACGCGGGCCTGCGCCAGGGGCCGTGGGTGGGCGCGGGCGTGGCTTTCGCCGTCGCGGCGCTGCTGGCCCAGTGGATCGCGGTGCAGGCGCGCCGCGCCGATCCGGTGGCGGCCGCGCCCGCGCGGTCCTGAGGCGCGTCGTTCACGGCGATCCGTCTGGCGGATCGCCGTGGGCCTGAGCGCCGGCACAATGGCCGCGACGCTCCTGCCGGCCGTCCGACCGGCCTTTCTCTTCGCCTTCCTCTTCGTTCTGCGCCGCATCTGGCGCGCGCATCTGCTCATTCCCCCTTTCGCCTTCGCGTGCTTGCGTCTGGTCAACGCCGCGCGTGGCTGGCGCGCGACCGGCTTGCAGGCTTGACCGGCCGCAAGCAGCGTCGGGGCCTTCATCGCTGTAATACCTCATAAGCAGAGAGGTCATTCAACGGGAGTAAGCGACATGAGTAAGCAAAGCGTATGGCTCGCCGCAGGACTGCTCGCGGGGCTGTGGGCCAGTCCGGCCACGGCGACGACCGCCGCGCAGGAGCCGATACAGCCGATCGAGGCCGCGGTGATCAAGGATCCCGCCAAGGTGGAGCTGGGCAAGAAGCTGTTCTTCGATCCGCGCCTGTCCAAGTCCGGCGCCATCTCCTGTAATTCCTGCCACAACCTGGGCATGGGCGGCTCGGACAACATCAAGGGCTCCATCGGCCACAATTGGCAGCAAGGCGGCATCAACTCGCCGACAGTGCTCAATTCCAGCCTGAGCATCGCGCAGTTCTGGGACGGCCGCGCCAAGGATCTGAGCGAGCAGGCCGGCGGCCCCATCGCCAACCCCATGGAAATGGCGTCCTCGCACGAGCTGGCGGTGCAGGTGCTCAATTCCATCCCTGGCTACAGGGCCGAGTTCAAGCAGGTGTTCGGCAAGGACGCCATCACCATCGAGGAAGTGACCGGCGCGCTGGCCGCGTTCGAGGAAACGCTGGTGACGCCGAACGCGCGCTTCGACAAGTGGCTGCGCGGCGACAAGCAGGCGCTGACGGTGCAGGAACTGGCCGGCTACCAGCTATTCAAGAACAGCGGCTGCGTGGCCTGCCACAACGGCGCGGCGGTGGGCGGCAACTCGTTCCAGAAGATGGGCGTGGTCGAGCCCTACAAGACCGACAACAAGGCCGAGGGGCGCTCGGCCGTGACCGGCAAGGACGCCGACCGCTTCAATTTCAAGGTGCCCACGCTGCGCAACGTCGAGCTGACCTATCCCTACTTCCATGATGGCGAAGCCGCCACGCTGACGCAGGCGGTGGACGTGATGGGCCGGCTGCAACTGGGCCGCACCTTCACGAAGGAGGAGAACGCCCAGATCGTGGCCTTCCTGAAGACGCTGACGGGCGACCAGCCGGTGTTCCAGTATCCGATCCTGCCGCCCTCGGCGGACGATACGCCGAGGCCGCAGCCCTTCACGAAGTAGGCCATGGCCAGGCGCGCGCAGTCCTCGATGGGGCTGCGCCGCCGCATTCCGCCGGCCGGGCGCGCCGGCGGTTTGCCTTATTGGCGCACCGTGCGCACGTCGGGCGGCGGGGCCGCCTCGAAGTTGCTGCGCCACGGGTTGATGTCCAGCCCGCCACGGCGCGTATAGCGCGCATAGACCGTCAGCAGCTCGGGCCGGCAGGCCGCCATGATGTCGGTGTAGATGCGCTCCACGCAGTGCTCGTGGAATTCCGCGTGCTGGCGGAACGAGATCACGTAGCGCAGCAGCGCTTCGCGGTCTATCGGCGCGCCGCGATAGCGGATCTGCACGCTGGCCCAGTCGGGCTGGCCGGTGACCGGGCAGTTCGATTTCAGCAGCCGCGAGCACAGCGTCTCCTCGACGGCATCGCCGGGCCGCGTGCGCAGCAGCTCGGGCGCGGGCTCGTAGGTGTCGATCTCGATGTCCAGCTTGTCTATATAGATGCCGTCCAGTTCGCCCATGCGCAGTTCGCCGAAACGCTGCGGCAGGATGAAGTCCAGGCCCACCGGCGCGCCGGCGGCCGCGCTCAGGTCGCGCTCCAGCCGGCCGCGCAGCGCGGCGGAATTGACCAGCCGGGTCTGGTTGAACGAGTTCAGGTAGAGCTTGAACGACTTGGACTCGATGATATTGGGGCTGTCCGCCGGCACCGAGAAGGTGGCCATGGCCACGCGCGGCTTGCCCTTGGCGTCCAGCCACGACAGTTCATAGGCGTTCCACAGGTCGACGCCGGCGAAGGGCAGGGCGCCGGCATGCAGGTCCAGCGCGGCGCGGTTGTGCGAGCGGGCGATGGGGAACAGCAGGGAGGGATCGTATTGCGAGGCGTAGGCCACGCTCTGGCCCAGCGGGCCGTGAGACAGCGTCATGGATGGATTGGGATCTACAGGGGAATGGACGCATTTTAGGCGCTTTGAAATGCGCATTTTTTTGCATTGTGAAATGCCGTCTTCGTCATGTGAAAGTTCGTGTTGCGCAGCAGCGGGAAGGCATTTCACAGATGGCGATAGCGTTCCGTAATGCAAAATTGAACTTTCAAGTTGTTGATATTAAAGAAATAACTTTTTCGTCTTATATAAGATATCTGGCCACATTGCTCCGCAGCACAGGAATAGACTTTCTCCAACGATTCACGCAATGCCCGGGCCGCGAAATTCCTCCGGACCCATCCTTGAAAGTCTTTCCCACTACTGACCAGGAGCATCACCATGAGCACCCGCGAAACCGAAATCCGCAATCTGCAGAAGGACTGGGCCGAGAACGCCCGCTGGCAGGGCATCAAGCGCGCCTACAGCGCCGAGGATGTGATCCGTCTGCGCGGTTCGGTCGCCGTCGAGCACACGCTGGCCCGCCGCGGTTCGACCCGCCTGTGGGAACTGCTGCACAGCGAACCGTTCGTGAACTCGCTTGGCGCGCTGACCGGCAACCAGGCCATGCAGCAGGTCAAGGCCGGCCTGAAGGCCATCTACCTGTCGGGCTGGCAGGTGGCGGGCGACGCCAACCTGGCCGGCGAGATGTATCCCGACCAGTCGCTGTACCCGGCCAACTCGGTGCCGCAGGTGGTCCGCCGCATCAACAACTCGCTGACCCGCTGCGACCAGGTCCAGTGGATGGAAGGCAAGAATCCCGGCGATGAAGGCTACATCGACTACTTCGCGCCCATCGTGGCCGACGCCGAAGCCGGCTTCGGCGGCGTGCTCAACGCCTTCGAACTGATGAAGGGCATGATCGAAGCGGGCGCCTCGGGCGTGCACTTCGAAGACCAGCTGGCCTCGGTCAAGAAGTGCGGCCACATGGGCGGCAAGGTGCTGGTGCCGACCCGCGAGGCCGTGTCCAAGCTGGTCTCGGCCCGCCTGGCCGCCGACGTGATGGGCACGCCGACCGTGCTGCTGGCCCGCACCGACGCCGACGCCGCCGATCTGGTGACCAGCGACGTGGACGACAACGACCGCCCGTTCATCACCGGCGAGCGCACCGTGGAAGGCTTCTTCCGCACCCGCGCCGGCATCGACCAGGCGATCTCGCGCGGCCTGGCCTATGCGCCCTATGCCGATCTGATCTGGTGCGAAACGTCCACGCCGAACCTGGAATACGCCCGCAAGTTCGCCGAGGCCATCCATCGCCAGTTCCCGGGCAAGCTGCTGGCCTACAACTGCTCGCCCTCGTTCAACTGGAAGAAGAACCTGGACGACGCCACCATCGCCAAGTTCCAGCGCGAGCTGGGCGCCATGGGCTACAAGTTCCAGTTCATCACGCTGGCCGGCTTCCACGCGCTGAACTACGGCATGTTCGAACTGGCCCACGGCTATGCCCGCCGCCAGATGAGCGCCTTCGTGGAACTGCAGCAGAAGGAATTCGCCGCCGCCGAGATCGGTTTCACCGCGGTCAAGCACCAGCGCGAAGTCGGCACCGGCTACTTCGACGCCGTGACCCAGACCATCGAGGGCGGCCAGTCCTCGACCACCGCGCTGACCGGCTCGACCGAGGAAGCCCAGTTCGAGCACGGCGCCGCCGGCAAGGCCAAGCTGGTCGCCTGACGAGGCCCGGGCCGCGAGGCCCGCGCTTCCCGAGTTTGCTGTAACCGTAGTTTGTAGTAGCTGTTGTAGGGTGGATTAAGGGTGCCTGCGGGCACCCTCTTTTTTTGGCAGTGTTCCAACCCCCAATCTGCTTGAGAGCAAACCGGGGTCAGCGGGGGCGGCGAGGGAGCATGCTGGTCGGACAGCGGTTTTCTACGCTTTGCTGGACGCGGGTGCGCAGCATGGCGAAATAGTCGGCGTTGGCAGGGGTAGCTGGCTCTGAAGCCTGCCCGGCAAGCAATATTTCCCGCAAGCGCAGCTTGTCTGCGTCTCTATGGGCTGATTCGCCAGTGGATGCGTAACGTCGCTTGTTCACGGCAGCAACTCCCGCGCCAGGATGTACTCGCTGGCGCTCAGCAGGTCCGCATGCAGCGCCTGGCGCGCGGCGGCGGGATCGCGTTTTTCGATGGCGGCGACCATGGCGCGGTGGTGCAGATGGGCCTCGCCCTGGCTCAGGCGCGCGGCGCTGCTGGCCAGGTCGTAGTTCAGCACCGGCCCGATCTGCAGCCACAGGCTCTCGATGATCTGCAGCAGCGCCGGCATGCGCGCGCTGCGGTAGATGGCGAAATGCAGGTTCTTGTTGGCGCGTACCGCCGCGCGTGAGTCGGGCTGGGCGCGGGCCTGCAGGAATTCCTGTTCGTGGCGCTGGATCTCGGCCAGTTCGTCCTCGTTGCGCTTGTCGGCGGCGGACTCGATGGCCAGGCATTCCAGCTGCAGGCGGATGGTGCGCAGTTCCAGGAAGCGCTCGCGCGTCATCAGCGGCACGCGGATCGCGCGGTTGGGCAGCACTTCCAGAGCCTGCTCGGCCGCCAGCCGGGTGACGGCTTCGCGCACCGGCATGGCGCTGGTGCCGATGGCCGCGGCCAGTCCGCGCAGCGTGAAGCGCTGGCCGGGCTCCATTTCCCCGGCCTGCAGAAGCTCCTTCAGGTCGCCGTAGACCTGGTCCGACAGCGTCTGGCGGACGATCTTTTCCATCTTCCCGTCCAGGTCGGCCTCGGCGCCGAAACGTGACGTGCGCGAGGGAGAACCCTGAGATTCCAACGGTTGCGTGGCCGGATTTGCAGTCGTACTATTATTTTTCATGATCTGTGATCACAGATAAGATTGGTCCTACAACAAGCTTAACCCGACCGGAGCCGCAAGAGTTCCGGCATGCGTGAAAACCTGCTGCCCGACGTGCCCGATCCCGCCCCGGCCGGACCGGGCCGGCCGGGATCAGGCGCCCCGATCCAGGAACAGCCTGGACCCGCCGCGCAACCAGACGTTGTCCATCGCAATACCGCGATAACCAACCGTTCCGGCCAGGAGACAAGCAAATGCATCGGTGGATCAAGAATGGGGCGGCCTGCGCCCTGGCAGCAGCCGGCCTGTTGCCCGCGCTGGCGGGCGCGCAGGCGCAGCCCGCCAGGGCCAAGGTGTTCCTCAGCATGAGCTACGTCGGCAACGACTGGCAGGCGGAGGCCTCGAACATGGTCAAGGCGATGGCGGCGCATCCCTCGCTGGCCAACAAGATCGACCTGCAGGTGCAGGTGGCCGGTCCCAATGCGCAGAAGCAGATCCAGCAGATCAACGCCATGGTGCAGGCTGGCGCCAAGGCCATCGTCATCTTTCCCATCTCGCCCACCGCGCTGAATCAGGTGGTGCGCAGCGCTTGCGCCAAGAAGGTGCTGGTGTTCGCCTACGACGGCGAGATCACCGAGCCCTGCGCGCACAACGTCACCATCGACCAGGAAGAGGCCGGGCGCGTCACGGCGCAATGGCTGGCCGACAAGCTGGGCGGCAAGGGCCGGGTGGTGATGGTGACCGGCGTGCCGGGCACCTCGGTCGACACGCAGCGCACCGACGCCGCGAAGAAGGTGTTCGCCAAGTATCCGGACATCAAGGTGGTGGGCGAGGCCGTGGGCATGTGGAGCCAGGCCGTGGCGCGCACCGAGCTGTCCAAGCTGCTGGCCACGCGCAGCTGGAACGATATCGACGGGCTGTGGATGCAGGTGGGCTGCTACACCGCCAACGCCATGCAGCTGGAAGCGGGCCGCAAGCCCGGCCAGTTGCTGCCCTGCGCGGGCGAGGGCTCCAACGGCGGCCGCGTGCAGATGCTGCCGGCCGGCACGGCGGCGGACGGCGCGGCGGGCAGCTACGCGCCCATGGGCGCGCCGCGCATTTCCTACGCCTCGCCACCGTACTCGGGCGCGCTGGCGCTGAAGCTGGCGGTGCAGGCGCTGGAAGGCAAGGACGTGCCCAAGCGCGTCACGCTGCCGTTGCCGCTGGTCACCAACGACACCATCAAGCTTTGCCAGGAGGGCAGCTGGGCGGAGATGAAGGCGGGCTGCAACGCGTTCAAGCCGTCCGTGGTGCAGAACCCGGGCTGGTTCGCGTCGATCTTTTCGGCCGACACGCCGGAGGTCGGGCTGAACGCCGCGCTGTCCGCTCAACCTGAAAAATGAGTAAGCCAGTGAACGGGCCCACCCCCGAAGCGCTGCGCGCTTCCCCCTCGAGGGGGCATGCCTGCGGACCGGCGGAGCTGGATCCGCGGCATCCCGATGGCGTGGCGGCTGCTGGTTGCGCGGACGGTGGCGCCGCGCAGGCGCCGGCGGTGCGCGCGCAGGGCCTGCGCAAGGCCTATGGCGCCACGGTGGCGGTGGACGACGTGTCGTTCGACATCCTGCCCGGCTCCGTGCATGCGCTGCTGGGCGAGAACGGCGCGGGCAAGTCCACCATCGTCAAGCTGCTGTCGGGGCTGGTCGAGCCCAGCGCGGGCCGGCTGTGGGTGCACGGCAGCCCGGCCGCGCTGCGCTCGCCGCGCGCGGCGCACGCGCTGGGCATCCAGACCGCGTTCCAGGAAATGACGCTGGTGCCGGACCTGAGCGTGCTGGACAACATGTTGCTGCCCTATGCGCCGCAAGGACCGCTGGGCATGATCGCGCGCCGCCGCGCGGCGGAACGCGTGGACGCGCATCTGCGCAGCCTGGCGTTCGAGGTGGACCTGCGGGCCGAGGCCGGCGCGCTGGAGCTGGCGCAGCGCCAGAAGGTCGAGATCGCGCGGGCGCTGTGGCGCCAGCCGCGCATCCTGCTGCTGGACGAGCCCACGTCCACGCTGGCCGGGCGCGACGTGGACTGGCTGGGCGGCATCATCGGGCAGCTCAAGCGCCAGGGCGTGACCGTGGTGTTCATCTCGCACCGCATGCGCGAGGTGCGCGAGTTCTGCGACCGCCTGACCATCCTGCGCAACGGCAAGCACATATCCACCGGCCCGGCCGACGCCTTGAGCGACGACGAGGTGATCGAGCGCATTATCGGCCGCAGCCTGTCGCAGGCGTTTCCGCCGCGCCCGGAACCGCCGACCGAGACGCGGCCGCGGGTGCTGGAGGCGCGCGGGCTGGACGCCGGCCGCGCGCGCGGCGTGGACTTCGTGCTGCGGCGGGGCGAGATCCTGGGCGTGGCCGGCCTGCAGGGCATGGGCCAGCAGGACCTGTTCAACGCCTGCTTCGGCATGACGCCGCCACGGGCGGGCCAGATCCTGGTGGACGGGCGCGAGGTCGCGCTGGGGTCGCCCGCCGACGCGATCCGGCCGAACATCGGCATCGGCATGGTGCCCGAGGATCGCAAGACCGAGGGCTTGTTCCTGAAGCTGGATGGCCGCGCCAACGCCACGCTGCCGGTGGCCGCGCGCTTCGCGCGCTGCGGCGTGCTGAGCGCCCGGGCCGAAGGCGCCGCCGTGGCGCGCGCCTTCGCGCAGGTGCAGGTGGACCGGCGCGCGGCCTGGACGCCGGCCGGCGCGTTCTCGGGCGGCAATCAGCAGAAGATCGCCATCGCCAAATGGCTGGTGGCGCAAAGCCGCATTCTGCTGCTGTTCGATCCCACGCGCGGCATCGACGTGGGCACCAAGCACGAGCTGTACCTGTTGATGCGCCGCTATGTCGAGGCGGGCGGCGCGATCCTGTTCCATTCCACCGAGATCCCCGAAATCGTGCACCTGTGCGACCGCGCGCTGGTGCTGTACGGCGGCCGCGTGCAGACCGAGCTGGCGGGCGAGGCGTTGACCGAGGCGGGCATCATGCGCGCCGCGCTGGGCGGATCCGAGTCCGGCAGGAGCGCCGCATGAATACAGACCTGACCGGGAGCGCGCCCATGCTGCGTCGCGTATCGCAAGACCGCCGCGCCGGCGCGGGCTGGAGCCGGCATCGCGGCCTCGTCACCGCCATCGCCGTGTTCGCGCTGCTGCTGGCCACGGTGGCGGCGCTGGGCAATGGCGGCCTGAGCTATTTCGACCTGTCCTTCCTGGCCAGCGGCGGCGCCACGCTGGCGATCGCCGCCATGGGCGCGACGCTGGTGATCCTGACCGGCGGCTTCGACCTGTCGGCCGGCGCGGTGATCTCGCTGGTCAACGTGGCGCTGGCGCTGGGGCTGGCGGGCGGCGAATCGGCCTCGCCGCTGGCGCTGACGGCGGCGGGCATCGCCATTGGCATGGCGGCGGGCGCGTTCAACGGTTTCTTCGTCGCCGTGCTGCGGCTGCAGCCCATCGTGGTGACGCTGTCCACCATGTTCATCCTGCAGGGCGCGACGCTGCTGATCATGGACAAGCCCGGCGGCGCGGTGGCGCCGGCGCTGGCCGAGTTCTACATGGGCGACGCCGTGCCGGGCCTCGTGCCCATGCCGCTGGCGCTGCTGGCGACGCTGGGACTGGCCTGGGCCTGGTTCAAGCGCACCCGCGCCGGGGTGGCCCTGTACGCCGTCGGCAGCGACGCCGAATCGGCGCGGGCCGCAGGACTGCGGGTCGACGCGACGCGCTTCCTGGCCTATGTCATGGCCGGCGGGCTGTACGGGCTGGCCGGCGTGTTCCTCAGCGCGCAGACCGGCTCGGGTGATCCGCTGGTGGGCAATCCGCTGCTGCTGTCGCTGTTCGCGGCCGTGGTGGTGGGCGGCACGCGGCTGGGCGGCGGCCGGGGCGGGCCGATGGGCTCGGTGTTTGGCGCCTACATCCTGATGATCGTCGTCAACATCCTGCTGGTGTTGAACGTGTCGGCCTATTTCTCGACGGTGGCCGAAGGCCTGATCCTGATCGCGGCGGCGCTGGCCGCCGCCGCCAGCCGCGACTCGGCGCTGGCGCTCCAGCTGCGCGCGGCGGCGGCGCGCTGGCGCGCATGGCGCGCCGGCATGCTGCCGCGCCAGCTGGGCGGGCCGGACCGGCGGCTGGCGCTGCCGGCGGCCGATAGCGCGGCAGCCGCTGCGCCCAGGCCGGGCTTCGCCGTCCGTCACGCCCAGACCCTGCGCTACGCCTTGCCGGCCGTGGTCTGCCTGCTGCTGGTGCTGGTCGTCACCCAATGGACCCTGGGCCGTTCGCTCACGCATTGGGGCTACTGGAACGCGCTGATCGTGCTGTCCAGCTTCCTGGCCATCCTGGCGCTGGGGCAGGGCGCGGTGATCCTGACCGGCGGGCTGGACCTGTCGCTGCCCTGGACCATCGGCCTGTCGGGCATCCTGTTCGCGGGCATGACGCAGGGCATGGACGCGGCCATGCCGGGCGCGCTGGCGGCGGTGTTGCTGGTTGGCTGCCTGATCGGGCTGGTCAACGGCCTGGCCGTGGCGGCGCTGGGGCTGTCGCCCATCGTCGCCACGCTGGCCGTCAACGGCATCCTGCAAGGCCTGGCGCTGCTGTACTCGGGCGGCACGCCGGCGGGCTTCGCGCCGCCGCTGCTGCGCGGCTTCATGACGGGGCAGGTGCTGGGCGTGACGCCGGTGGTGCCGGCGATGGCGCTGTTCGCCGTGCTGGCGGTGCTGCTGCTGTCGCACACGGCCTTCGGCCGGCGCGTGTACGCGGTCGGCAACAGCGTGCGCGCGGCGCGGCTGGCGGGCGTGCCGGTGGGGCGCACGCTGGTCTGCGCCTATGTGCTGTCGGGCCTGTGCGCCGCGCTGGCCGGCATCCTGCTGACGGGTTTTTCCGGCCAGGCCAGCCTGGGCATGGGCGATGACTACCTGCTGCCGTCGATCGCGGCGGTGGTGGTGGGCGGCGGCCTGATCACGGGCGGACGCGGACATTATCTGGGCATGCTGGCGGGCGTGCTGCTGCTGACGGCGTTGCAGACGCTGCTGGCCGGCAGCAACCTGCCTTACGCGACCCGCGCCATCCTGTACGGGCTGGTGGTGCTGGGCGCGGTGATCGCGCTGCGCGAGCGGCGCGCATAGCGGATTCGGACCGGGCCGCCTTGCGCGGCCCGCCATCAGGCGGCGCGAGCCGCGGGAGAGAGAGCAGCATGGCGAATGTGGCAATCATCGGCGCGGGCCTGATCGGCCGGGCATGGGCCCTGGTGTATGCGCGCGGCGGGCACCGTGTCCGCCTGTGGGACAGCCAGCCCGCGCAGGTCGGGCAGGCGTTGGCCTTCGCGCGCGAGGTGGCGCCGGGCCTGGCGCAGGCGGGTCTGCTGCGCGGGCGCACGGTGGACCAGCTGCTGGCGGCGCTGGAGCCCGCCGGGCGCATGGAGGACGCGCTGCGGGACGCCGACTACGTGCAGGAAAGCACGCCCGAACGGTTGGACAGCAAGCGTCGCGTCTATGCCGAACTGGATCGCCTGGCGCCGGCCGGCGCGATCCTGGCCAGCTCGACCTCGGCGCTGCTGCCCTCGCATTTCACGGCCGACCTGCCTGGCCGCGCGCGTTGCCTGGTGGCGCATCCAATCAATCCGCCGTACCTGGTGCCGGCCGTGGAAATCGTGCCGGCGCCCTGGACCGACGCCGCCTACGTCGAGCGCGCGCGCAGCCTGCTGGCCGAGGCCGGCCAGCAGCCCATCGTGATGCGGCGCGAGATCGACGGCTTCGTCGTCAACCGGCTGCAGGGCGCGCTGCTGCACGAGGCGTTCCGGCTGGTGGCCGACGGCTATGCCGGCGTCGAGGACGTGGACACCTGCATCCGCGACGGTTTGGCGCTGCGCTGGGCCTTCATGGGCCCGTTCGAGACCATCGACCTGAACGCCCCGGCCGGCGTGCGCGACTACGCCGAACGCTACGAAGGCATGTACGCCGGGATGTTCGAGTCCATGACCCGGCGCGTGCCCTGGAGCGGCGACACACTGAACCGCGTCGAGGCGCAGCGCCGCGAGCATTTGCCCGCCGACGGGCTGGCCCAGCGCCAGATCTGGCGCGACCTGCGCCTGATGGAACTGGCCGCGCACAAGGAGCGGCTGCGCCAGGGGCGGGAGCTGCCTTGAACCCCATTCCCCTTTCCGATTGTTGATTCCCCATCGCGCCGGCCGCCGGCCCGCGCATCTTCCAAGCTTGGAGCAGAAGCATGTCCCAGGAAAAAGTCATCATCACCTGCGCCATCACCGGCGCGATCCACACGCCGTCGATGTCGCCGCACCTGCCGATTCAGCCGGAGCACATCGCGCGCGAGGCCATCGCCGCCGCCGAGGCGGGCGCCGCCATCCTGCACCTGCACGCGCGCAACCCCGAGAACGGCAAGCCGGACCAGACGCCGGAGGCCTTCGCGCGCTTCCTGCCGCAAGTCAAGCAGGGCACCAACGCGGTCATCAACATCACCTCCGGCGGCAGCCCCTACATGCGGGTCGAGGAACGCGTCCGGCCCGCCGCGCAGTTCAAGCCCGAGGTCGCCTCGCTGAACATGGGCTCGATCAACTTTGGCCTCTACCACCTGCTGAACAAGTACACCGAGTTCCAGTTCGAGTGGGAACGCGAGCACCTGGAGGCCACGCGCGACCTGATCTTCCGCAACAGCTTCAAGGACATCGAGTACATCCTGTCCACCTGCTACGACAACGGCACGCGCTTTGAATTCGAGTGCTACGACATCGCCCACCTGTACAACCTGGCCCACTTCGCCGACCGGGGCCTGGTCAAGGCGCCGTTCTTCGTGCAGTCGGTGTTCGGCCTGCTGGGCGGCATCGGCACGCACCCCGAGGACGTGATCCACATGCGCCGCACCGCCGACCGCCTGTTCGGCAAGGACTACCGCTGGTCGGTGCTGGGCGCCGGCGCCAGCCAGTTCCGCATCGCGGCGCAGTCCGCTGCCATGGGCGGCAATGTGCGGGTGGGTCTGGAGGACAGCCTGTGGGCCGGCAAGGGCAGGCTGGCGCAGTCGAACGCCGAACAGGTGCGCTCGGTGCGGCAGATCATCGAGGGCCTGGGCCTGCAGATCGCCACGCCCGAGGATGCCCGCCGCATCCTGCAGCTCAAGGGCGGCGACCAGGTGGCGTTCTGAATCAAAGGAGACAGGCATGCGCATCGAGATTCTGGCCGACGTCAAGACCACGCTGGGCGAAGGGCCCTTGTGGGACGTGGACGAGCAGCGGCTGTACTGGATCGACAGTTTCGACGGCCGGGTATTCCGCTGCACCGCCGACGGCCGCGAGCTGCGCGCCTGGGACGTGCCGCAGAAGATCGGCTCAATGGCGTTGCGCAAGCAGGGCGGGGCGGTGGTGTCGCTGGCGCGCGGCTTTCACTTCCTGGATTTTCGTAGCGGCGAGGTCGAGCTGATCGTCGATCCCGAGCCCGACAAGCCCGCCAACCGGCTGAACGACGGCAAGGTCGACCGGCAGGGGCGTTTCTACGCCGGCAGCATGGACACGCAGGAAGCCGGGCCCAATGGCGCGCTCTACCGGCTGGATCCGGACCTCTCGCTGCATCGGCTGGACACCGGCATCGTGGTGTCGAACGGCCCTTGCTGGAGCCCGGACGGCAGGACCTTCTATTTCGCCGATACCTGGTCGGGCGAGATCTGGGCCTATGACTGCGATCCAGCCAGCGGCGCGATCTCGAACCGCCGCACCTTCACGCGCGTGGACATGAGCGGCGGCGGCGCGGCCGACGGCTCCACGGTGGACGCCGAGGGCTATCTGTGGAACGCCCAGGTCTACGACGGCAAGCTGGTGCGCTATGCGCCCGACGGCAGCGTGGACCGCGTCATCGAGATGCCGGTCAAGAAAGTCACCAGCGTGATGTTCGGCGGCCCGGAGCTGGACGTGCTGTACGTCACGTCCATGGCCAAGCCGCCGCTGCCGCGCTTTCCGCAGGACGGCGTGGCGCGCGGCAGCCTGTTCGCGTTGCACGGGCTGGGCGTGCGCGGCTTGCCCGAGCCGCGCTTCGGCGGTTGAAGCGGCCGGGCGGTTTGGGCCCCCGGCCCGCCTTGGCGCGGCGGCGGGTTCAGCCGCCGGAGCCACCCTCGGGGCTGCCTTCCAGCGCCGCCAGGCAGTCGGCCAGCGGCGCGATGCCGCGCGCCAGCTCGGCCACGGCAGCCGCGTCCACCCGCGCCAGCGGCGGGATCTCGGCCAGCACGCGGACTTCGCCAAAACGTTCGATGGCTTCCCTGTTGCCGGGCGACAGCGGGCCGCTCATGACCACGCCCAGCACCGGGATGCCTCGGCGGCGCAGCGCCTCCAGGCTGAGCAGCGTGTGGTTGATGGTGCCCAGGCCGCTGCGCGCGGCCAGCACCACGGGCATGCCCAGCCGCGCGATCAGGTCGATCATCATGTGCCGGTCATCGATCGGCACGTACAGGCCGCCGGCGCCTTCCACGATCAGCGGCGCGTCGGTGTCCGGCGGCACGATGGTGGTGGCGTCCAGCTCGGCGTCTTCCAGCGGCGCGGCCGCCCAGGGCGACAGCGGCGCCTGCAATACGTAGGCCGGCAGGTGCAGGCGCTCGGGCGGCAGCTGCGCCAGCCCGGCCACCGTGTCGGTGTCGCCGGGTTCTTCGGCCACGCCGGTCTGCACCGGCTTCCAGTAATCGGCATTCCAGGCGCGCGCCAGGATGGCCGAGACCAGGGTCTTGCCGATGCCGGTGTCAGTGCCGGTCACGAAGACGCCGGCGCGGCGGGAGTCGGTTTTCTTCCACATGCCATAGGCCAGGTGATAGGTCACGCTGGCTCCTTGTTCGTTGAATGTCGCCAGCACGCGGCGCAGCGCCGCCGCGCCCAGCGGCTGGTGGCCGGGCGCGGCGGCGGTGGCGCCGATGCCTTTCAGGTCTTGCAGGAAATGCAGGCCGTCACGATGCTGTTGTACCAGCCGTTCGGCGCGCACGGCACCGGCCAGATTGCCCATGGCCGGACGGATGGCGCCGGGCGCGGGATAGGCCGGGGTGCCGGCGTCCAGGCCGGCGCGGGCGTGGGCGGCACGCCATTCGGCGAAGGTGTCCTCGGCCAGCGTGGCGATGGCCAGATGGCCGCCCGGCGCCAGCAGCGCGGCCAGCCGGCCCAGCCCCGCGTTCAGGTCGCCGAACCACTGCACCGCCAGGCTGGAGCAGATGAGGTCGTAGCCGCCGGGCAGTGCGTCGGGATGTTCCCCGTCCAGCGCCGCGTAGCGCACGCTGCCTTGCGGCGCGGGACCGAGCCGCGCGATCTCCAGCATGGCCGGGGATATGTCGGTGAGCGTCCAGTCGGCCGGTCCCAGGCGGCGCGCCAGCTCGCGCGTCAGCAGTCCGGTGCCGCAGCCGATCTCCAGGATGCGCGGGCGCGGCGGCAGGTCCAGCCGGGCGATGTCCTCGGCCAGGCGCCGCGCGGCGGCGCGCTGGGCCGGGGCATGCGCTTCGTAGCGGGCGGCGGCGCGGCCGAAGCGCGCGCCGATGGCGGCGTTGCGTGCGCGGCCGTTCATGTCAGGCTCCGATGCCGGCCAGGCCGAGCGCGAAGTCGCGGATGTGTCCGGCGCACCACTGCGGGTCCGATCGCGGCAGCAAATGGCCGCCGCGCGCATGCCAGCGCAGCGCGACGCCGGGCAGCGCCGCGCCGGTCATGGCCGGCGGCACGACCGGATCCTCGGCGCCGGCCAGCGCCAGCGCCGGCATGGGCAGCGCCGCCAGTCCGGCGCGCCGGTCCTCGTCGCGCAGCGCCAGCAGGCCGCGTTCCAGCGCGGCCATGTCGGGCGCGCCGGATGGCGTGTCGTCGCCGCAGCGCGCGCGGAAATCGCGTACCACCGCCTGGGGCTGGGCGGCCAGCTGCCGCAGCATGCGGTCGAGCAGGCGCGGCGCCACGCCTTCGGGAAAGTCCGGGCCGGCGCCGAAGCGCGCGAAGCCGTTGATGCAGACCAGGCCGGCGCAGCCGGGCGGCGGCTGGCGCAACAGGCGAAGTACGCCCAGTGAATGGCCGATGGCGATCACCGGGCCGGAGACTTCCGGCAGGCGGGGGACGCCGAAATAGCCGGCGTCGTCGGCCACCTGGGGCCAGTCGGACAGGGCCGCGCGCAGCGGCGCCCAGAACGACGCGTCATAGGCCCAGCCGTGCGCGAACCAGAGCGTGGCTTGCGACATGGTCAGGCCAGCTCGGCCGTCAGGCCGTCGATCAGGCGGGCGAGATCGTCCTCGCCATGGGCGGCGCTGAGCGCGATCCGCAGCCGGCTGGTGCCAGCGGGCACCGTGGGCGGGCGGATGGCCACGGCCAGCAGGCCGCGCCGCTCCAGCCCGGCGGCCAGGGCCAGCGCGCGGGCTTCGTCGCCGACGATGGCGGGCACGATCTGGGTCGAGGATCCGCCCGTGTCCACGCCCAGCCCCGCCAGCGCGGCGCGCAGCGTTTGCGCGCTGTCGGCCAGCCGCGAGCGTTCAGCGTCCAGTCGCGGCAGCAGGTCCAGCGCCGCGTCCATCGCGCCCAGCACGGCCGGCGGCAGCGCGGTGGTGTAGATGAAGCCCGAGCAGGCGTTGACCAGGTAGTCGCACATGACGCGCGAGCCGGCCACATAGGCGCCGAAGCCGCCCAGCGCCTTGCTGAAGGTGCCCATGATCAGGTCCACCCGGCCCGGCGCCAGGCTGGACAGGCCGGCGCCCTGGGCGCCCAGCACGCCGGTGGCGTGCGCCTCGTCCAGGTAGAGGAAGGCGTGGTGGCGTTCGGCGATCTCGCCCAGCCGGGCCACGTCGGTCCGGTCGCCGTCCATGCTGAACACGCTTTCGGTGACGATGAAGCGCACCGCCGGCTTGCCGCCGGGGCCGGGCTCGGCGCGGGCCGCCAGCAGGCTTTCCAGGTGTTCCAGGTCGTTGTGGCGGTAGCGGATCTGCTTCACGCCGGCGGCCTGGCAGCCGTGGTGCAGGCTGGCGTGGTTGAGCTTGTCGGCATAGAGCTGGACCTCGCCCTGGCCGGCGGCGGCGCGCAGCAGCGCGGGCAGCACGGCGGCGTTGGCCTGCCAGCCCGAGGCCAGCAGCAGGGCGGCCTCGGCGCCCTTGAGCCGGGCCAGCTTGGCCTCGACCTGTTCATGCAGGTCCAGGTTGCCGCAGACCAGTCGCGAGGCCTGGGCGCCGGCGCCGCGCAGCGCGGTCCATTCGCGCGCCCGCTCGACCAGCAGCGGGTGGCGCGCCAGTCCCAGGTAGTCGTTGCTGGAGAAGTTCAGCATGGGCGCGCCGTTCAGGACGATGCGGCCGGCGGGGGCGGCGGCGGCGGTGCGCAGGCGGCGGCGCACGCGGCGCGTCTCGGCGAGCGCGAGCTCGGAGGAGAAAAGGGAATCCAGCTTCGACATCGGCAAATCCGGGGGCGGCCGGGCGCGGCGGGGCGGCCAGGCCGTAGAATGCGGGCCATTGTAGTGGAGGCGCCGCCGTCCGCCCGGCGCCCCGGCAGACGGCCCACCGGGAGTTCCCTGGCCCGGGCCTCCGGTTTTGCAGGAGCTCTATATATGCACACGCCCGACTGGGTGGCCCAGGGCCAGCCCCACATCTGGCTGCCCTATGCCCAGATGAAGACCGCCACGCCGCCGCTGCCCGTGGTGCGCAGCCACGGCAGCCGGCTGGAGCTGGCCGACGGGCGCAGCCTGATAGACGGGGTGGCGTCCTGGTGGACCGCCTGCCACGGTTACAACCATCCCCACATCGCCCAGGCCGTGCGCGCCCAGCTCGACGTCATGCCGCACGTGATGTTCGGCGGCCTGACCCACGAGCCGGCGCTGACGCTGGCGCGGCGGCTGGCGGCGCTGCTGGGGCCGGGTCTGGACCGGGTCTTCTACACGGATTCCGGCTCGGTGGCGGTGGAAGTGGCCATGAAGATGGCGCTGCAATACTGGCTCAACCAGGGCGAGCGCGGGCGTGGCCGCTTCCTGGCGTTCAAGGGCGGCTACCACGGCGACACCTTCGGCACCATGGCGGTCTGCGATCCGGAAGAGGGCATGCACAGCCTGTTCCGGGGCATGCTGACCGAGCACGACATCGTCGCCCTGCCGCGCGACGAGGCCGGCGAGGTCGAGCTGGACGCCTTCCTGGAGCGCCGGGGCCCGCAGCTGGCCGGGATCCTGGTCGAGCCGCTGGTGCAGGGCGCCGGCGGCATGCTGATGCACGATCCCGAGGTGCTGCGCCGCCTGCGCCGGCTGGCCGACCGCCACGGCCTGCTGCTGATCTACGACGAGATATTCACCGGCTTCGGCCGCACCGGCACGATGTTCGCCTATGAACAGGCCGGCGCGCGTCCCGACATCATCACCCTGTCCAAGGCGTTGACCGGCGGCACGCTGCCGCTGGCCGCCACGGTCGCCAGCAACCGGGTATTCGACGCCTTCTGGTCCGATGACCCGTCGCACGCGCTGATGCATGGTCCCACCTTCATGGGCAACGCGCTGGCCTGCGCCGCCGCGAATGCCTCGCTGGACCTGTTCGAGCGCGAGCCGAGGCTGGATCAGGCGCGGGCGATCTGCGCCGCGCTGGAGCAAGGGCTGGCGCCGTGCCGCGAGCTGCCCTGGGTGCGCGACGTGCGCGTGCTGGGCGCGATCGGCGCGGTGGAGCTGGACGGCATCGCCGACCGCGAAGCGCTCAAGCGGCGGCTGGTCGAAGCCGGCGTCTGGGTGCGGCCGTTCGGCAACGTGGTCTACCTGACCCCGGCGCTGACCATCGCGGCGGACGAGCTGGCCGTCCTGACAGGCGCCGTGTCGGACGTGCTGCGCCGTCAGCGGCCCTGAACCGACGACGCCCGGACCGCCGGCTCGCCAGCCGCCGGTCCCGGACCGGCCGGCGGCAAATCCGGTCCGGCCGCTTGATCCATGTCAAGACGCCGGACCGGGCGGCTGGCTAAGATCGGCGCATGCGAGCCAAATCGATCTTCGCCGTCCCCGCCGGCCTGTCCGACGTCGACCGCCAGCAGCGCCGGCACGCGCTGGTGCGCCTGTCGCTGGCCTGGCTGGCCATGATGCAGGTGATGATGTTTGCCTGGCCCGGCTACCTGCGCCACGACGGCATCCCCACGGATGCCCTGGAGACGCTGGACTGGGCCATCGTGCTGATGAACTGGGCCAGTTTCGCGCTGACCGTGCCCGTGGTGCTGTACTCGGCATGGCCGATCTGGCGCCACGCCGGCGACAACCTGCGCCATGGCCGCGCCGGCATGGACGTGCCGGTGGCGCTGGGCATCGTGGCCGCCTTCATTCCCTCGGTGCACGCGACCTATACCGGACACGGCGAGGTGTATTTCGATTCCGTGACCATGTTCGTGGCCTTCCTGCTGACCGCCCGCTACCTGGAACTGTGCGCGCGCCAATCCTACGGCGGCTCGGCCGGCGGCCTGCGCCATTCCCGCGTCGAAGCGCGCCGCCTGAGCCTGGGCGCCAGCGCCGACCGGCTGGCCTCGCGCTTCGTGATGATCCAGGTGCTCCTGGCGCTGGCCGCCGCCGCGGCCTGGGCCTATATCGATCCGGCCCACAGCATTCCGGTGATGGTGGCGCTGCTGGTCATGAGCTGTCCCTGCGCGATGTCGATGGCCGTGCCCACGGCCATGGCCTCGGCGCACGCCGCGCTGGCGGCGCATCCGTCCATGCCCGACGCGGCCTTGCAGGCGCTGCTGGACGAGGCGGGCCGCAAGGCGCGCCAGAACTTGCATGGCTCGCTTGTATGGCATCTGCTGATGACGCCGCTGGCGCTGGTCGGCTGGGTCACGCCCTGGCTGGCGGCCATCACCATGCTGCTGTCCTCGCTGGCGGTGGCCTGGAACTCCTGGCGGCTGTCGCGCCGCGACTGGTCCGGCGCATTGGCCGCCGGCGCGCCGGAATCCGCATGACCATCCTCTACCTGCTGCTGCCCCTGTCGCTGCTGTTCGTGCTGGCGATCGGCGTGTCGCTGTGGTGGGCCGTGTTCAACGGCCAGTACGACGACACCGACAGCGCCGGCACGGCCATCCTGCGCGACGACGACAGCGGGCCGGGCAGCCGGGGCTAGGCCGCCGCCGCCGATATGTCTGATCCGGTCGGAAGCCGCTGCTTCTGACCCGTTGCCCGCGCGCCGCGTTCCCCATTTCTCGAATAGGGACTTGATCCACATCAACGCGGGTTTACCCCGGCCCCCCCATCATTGAAGCCTGGAACTGTTTGTTTCTTTTAGGGGAAGGGTGATGAACGATTGCGCCGCAATCGCAAGCAAGGCCGACACCTTCAACTACAAGATCGTGAGGCAATTCGCGCTCATGACGGTAGTGTGGGCAATCGTCGGCATGGCTGTGGGCGTACTGCTCGCCGCGCAGCTGATTTGGCCTCAGTTGAACTTCGACACCGCCTGGCTGACCTATGGCCGGCTGCGTCCGCTGCACACCAACGCGGTGATCTTCGCGTTCGGCGGCAGCGCGCTGTTCACCACGTCGTACTACGTGGTCCAGCGCACCTGTCAGACCCGCCTGTTCTGCGGCCCGCTGGCCGCGTTCACCTTCTGGGGATGGCAGATCGTCATCGTCGCCGCCGCGATCACCCTGCCGCTGGGCTACACCAGCAGCAAGGAATACGCGGAACTCGAATGGCCCATCGACATCCTGATCACGCTGGTCTGGGTGGCCTACGCCATCGTGTTCTTCGGCACCATCATCAAGCGCCGCTCCAAGCACATCTACGTGGCCAACTGGTTCTTCGGCTCGTACATCCTGACCATCGCCATCCTGCACATCTTCAACAACCTTGAAGTGCCGGTGTCGATGTGGAAGTCGTACTCCGCCTACGCCGGGGTGCAGGACGCCATGGTGCAGTGGTGGTACGGCCATAACGCCGTGGGCTTCTTCCTGACCACCAGCTTCCTGGGCATGATGTACTACTTCGTGCCCAAGCAGGCCGGCCGTCCGATCTACTCGTACCGCCTGTCCATCGTCCACTTCTGGGCGCTGGCCTTCACGTACATGTGGGCGGGCCCGCACCATCTGCTGTACACCTCGCTGCCGGACTGGACCCAGTCGCTGGGCATGACCTTCTCGCTGATCCTGCTGGCGCCTTCGTGGGGCGGCATGATCAACGGCATCATGACGCTGCAGGGCGCCTGGTACAAGCTGCGCACCGATCCGATCCTGAAGTTCATGGTCACGGCGCTGTCGTTCTACGGCATGTCGACCTTCGAAGGCTCGATGATGTCGATCCGCACGGTCAACGCGTTGTCGCACTACACGGACTGGACCATCGGCCACGTGCACTCCGGCGCGCTGGGCTGGGTCGCCATGATCTCGTTCGGCTCGCTGTACTACCTGATCCCGCGCCTCTATGGCCGCGAGAAGATGCACAGCGTCAAGGCCATCGAACTGCACTTCTGGATCGCGACCATCGGCGTGGTGCTGTACATCGCCGCCATGTGGATCGCCGGCGTGCAGCAGGGCCTGATGTGGCGCGACACCGCCGCCGACGGCACCCTGGTCTACAGCTTCGTCGAGGAACTGAAGACGCGCGTTCCGTACTACCTGATTCGTCTGCTGGGCGGCACCCTGTTCCTGTCGGGCGTGTTCGTGATGGCGTGGAACGTCTGGATGACGGTGCGCGGCGCGACCGCGGTCAACCCCGCCATTCCCCAGGACGATCCGCAAGCCGCGCGCACGCCGGTCACCGCCGCCGCTCCGGCTACCGTTTGACGAGGACATCATGGCCAACAAGCAACACGGCTTCTTTTCCCACCAGACGCTCGAGAAGAACATCGGCTGGATGATCATCGCCAGCATCCTGGTGGTGTCCTTCGCCGGCCTGGTGCAGATCATCCCGCTGTTCTTCCAGCACAGCACCACGCAGGCGGCCGAGGGCGTCGAGCCCTACAGCCCCCTGCGCCTGATGGGCCGCGACATCTACATCCGCGAGGGCTGCGTCGGCTGCCATTCCCAGCAGGTGCGCCTGCTGGCGGCCGAAGTGCAGCGCTACGGTTCGTACTCGCTGGCCTCGGAATCGGTGTTCGACCATCCGTTCCTGTGGGGTTCCAAGCGCACGGGTCCCGACCTGGCGCGCCTGGGCGAGCGCTATTCCGACGAGTGGCACCGCATCCACCTGCGCAACCCGCGCATGGTGGTGCCGGAGTCCAACATGCCGGCCTATCCGTGGCTGGAGAAGACCTCGATCACCGGCCAGAACGTGCAGGACCGCATGCGCGCCCTGCGCCTGGTGGGCGTGCCGTACAGCGACGAGGAAATCGCCGCCGCGCCCAAGGCCATCGAGGGCAAGACGGAAGAGGACGCGCTGGTGGCCTACCTGCAAGGGCTGGGCGTGGGCGTGCGCAAGGCGCAGCAGGCCAAGAAGGCCGCCGCCGCCGAGGAAGCCGCCAAGAAGGCCGTCGACGCCGCCAGGCAGCCGGCCGCCCAGCCGGCCTCGGGAGGCTGATCATGGCCTACATCAGCGCAATCGTCACCGCCATCTCGATGGCAACCTTTTTCGGCATCGTCTGGTGGGCCTGCTCGCGCGGCCGCCAGAGCGCCAACAGCGAATCGGCGATGCTGCCGTTCGCGCTGCCCGATGAATTCGGGCCGGCACAACAAGATGGAGCGAATCGGTCATGAGCGATTTCGTCAATGGCTTCTGGGGGTATTTCATCTCCGTCGTCGCCGTGGGCGGCGTGGTCTGGTGCGTGTGGCTGCTGTACACGCAGCGTCGTTGGCTCAGCACCAAGCCGGCCAACGGCCAGGTCGAGGACACCGGCCATGTCTGGGACGGCGACCTGACCGAGCTGAACAACCCGGTCCCCAGCTGGTGGACCTGGATGTACCTGCTGGCTTGCGTGTTCGCGCTGGGCTACCTGTTCTTCATGCCGGGCCTGGGCGAATACAAGGGCTCGCTGGGCTACAGCAGCGCCGAGGAAGTGGCGCGCAACCAGGCCAAGCTGGCCGAGGCGGTGCGCCCCATCTATGCGCGTTTCGAGACCATGACCGTGCCGCAGATCGCCGCCGACCCCGGCGCGCGTGAGATCGGCCAGCGCCTGTTCCTGAACACCTGCGCGCAATGCCACGGCTCGGACGCCAAGGGCGGCCCCAGCTTCCCCAACCTGGCCGATGGCGACTGGCTGCACGGCGGCTCTCCCGAAGCCATCATGCAGACCATCACCAAGGGCCGCATCGGCGTGATGCCCCCGTGGAAGGGCGTGATCGATCCCAAGACGGCCGGCGATATCGCGCAATACGTGCGCTCGCTGTCGGGCCTGACCGCCGATCCGGTGCGCGTGTTCCGCGGCAAGCGCGAGTTCGCCAACTACTGCGTGGCCTGTCACGGTGTCGACGGCAAGGGCAATCAGTCGCTGGGCGCGCCGAACCTGACGGACGAAGTCTGGCTCTATGGCAGCTCGGAAGCGACCATCGTGCAGACCATCCTGGAAGGACGCCAGAACCGCATGCCCGCGCATGAGGACGTGCTGACGCCCGACCAGATCAAGATCCTGACGGCCTGGGTGTGGGGCCTGTCCAACAAGCCGGACGCCAAGCCGCAGGCGGCCGAGAAGACGGCGGCCCGCTGATCGCGGACCTGTATGTGGCATAGAGCCTGAGAGAAACGGCGTTTCTCTCAGGCGACGTGGACTTGATGAGTACGGAGCAGCAAATGAAGATGACCCCCCACGCCGCGCGCGCGTTGTGCGCTTGCTGCCCCCCCGAGGGGGGCGCGTTTCATCTTGGGGCGGCCCTGCGATGAAAAACGATGGGTCAACCGCAACCGTCAGCACGCCGCCCGGCGGCGATCCGCCGCCCTGGCGGCCGCATGTGCGGCCGCCGCGTCCCGGCCAGGAAACGCTGGAACAGACCCTGGCCGGCGTGCGCAGCAAGATCTACCCGCGATCCGTCAGCGGCCTGTTCGCGCGCTGGCGCATCGCCTTCGTCTTTCTGACCCAGCTCATCTTCTACGGCCTGCCCTGGCTGCAATGGAATGGCCGCCAGGCCGTGCTGTTCGACCTGGGCGCGCGCAAGTTCTACCTGTTCGGCCTGGTGCTGTGGCCGCAGGACGTGGTCTACCTGGCGGTGCTGCTGGTGATCTCGGCGCTGGCGCTGTTCCTGTTCACCGCCGTGGCCGGCCGGCTGTTCTGCGGCTACGCCTGTCCGCAGACCGTCTACACCGAGATCTTCATGTGGATCGAGCGCAAGGTCGAAGGCGACCGCGTGGCCCGCATCCGCCTGGACGAGTCGCCCTGGTCCTGGCACAAGGCGCGGTTGAAGATCACCAAGCATTTCCTGTGGATCGCGCTGGCCTGGTGGACTGGCTCGACCTTCATCGGCTACTTCGCGCCCATCCGCGAACTGGGACATGAACTGTTCACCTTGCAGCTTGGTCCCTGGCAGTGGTTCTGGATGGTGTTCTACGGATTCGCCACCTGGGGCAACGCGGGCTTCATGCGCGAGTCGGTCTGCAAGTACATGTGCCCCTACGCCCGCTTCCAGAGCGTGATGGTCGATCCGGACACCTTCGTGGTCACCTATGACAAGCGTCGCGGCGATCCGAGAGGCGGCCGCTCGCGCAAGGTCGACCACAAGGCCGCCGGCCTGGGCGACTGCGTCGATTGCAGCCTGTGCGTGCAGGTTTGTCCGACCGGCATCGACATCCGCGAAGGGCTGCAATACATGTGCATCGGCTGCGGCGCCTGTATCGACGCCTGCGAGCAGGTGATGGACAAGATGCAGTACGAGCCGGGCCTGATCCGCTATACGTCCGAGCGCGCCATGCTGGACGGCCTGTCGACCAAGAGCGCCCGCTCGCACCTGCTGCGTCCGCGCGTGCTGGTCTACGGCACGCTGATCCTGATCCTGGTCATCGCCTTCATCGCCTCGCTGGCCATGCGCAATCCCCTGCGCGTGGACGTGATCCGCGATCGTGGCGTGTTGGGCCGCGAAGTGGCCGGCGGACTGATCGAGAACGTGTACCGCCTGCAGATCATCAATACGTCGGACTCGCCGCTGCGCCTGCGTCTGTCGGCCGAGGGCCTGCCCGGACTGGCGGTGCTGGCCGGCCAGGAAGCGTCGGACGTGGTGGAGGTCGAGGCCGCCGCCAACAAGCTGGTGCCGATGGTGATCCGCGTACCCGCGGGCGGCAAGCCCGGCGCGCATCCGATCACCTTGCACGCCCGCGCCCAGGACGGCGAGAATCGCGGCATCGAGACCGACGAACCCGCCAGCTTCTACATTCCCAACTGAGCGCGGCATGGACCCGCGCAAGGATCAAAGGACACGCTATGACTACCGCCACGATCGCCAAGCCCTGGTACCGTGAATTCTGGCCCTGGTTCCTGATGGCCGGCCCGTTCCTGGCGATGCTGGGCTGCTTCATCACCATGTATTTCGCCTTCACCCAGTTCAGCAACCAGCCCATCCAGGAAGAGGGGCTGGTCAAGCGCGGGCTGGTCATCGAGCAGCAGGGAGTGGGGGCGGCGCGTTAGGCGGCCGTCCGGTCCAACCCGTAAGACAAAGGAGGGGCACGCATGGGCCTGAGATCGTTGATGTGGATCCTGTGGCCGTCGTTCCTGGCGGCGGCAGCCTGTAGCGCGCTGATCTTCGCGCTGATCGACCCGCTGGACGTGGCCATATTCGGGCACGTGCCCACCGGGCGCACCGGCTTCTACACCGTGTCCTTCTTCGTGCTGTGGGTGATGGCCGGGCTGTCCAGCGCGCTCACGGCCTATCTGATGCCCAAGCCCAGGGAAGACGACGAGCTGTAATGGCGGCGGGGCGGGCGGCCCAGGCTCCATTTTCGGTCTGAACACGCTCCAGGGCCGGCCTAGGCCGCCGCGCCCGCCTCGTGCAGCAGCTCGACGAAATGACGCGCCGGCGCGCTCAGCGGCCGGTCGCGCGGTACGATGCTGCCGAACGCCGTCAGCGCGTGCCGGATCTGGTACGGCAGGATGGCCAGCAGGCCGTGGGCCGCGTAGCGGCTGGCCACGGACTCCGGAATCACGCCCAGCATGGTCGACTTCATCGCCAGGTTGGTGGTGGTCAGGATGGAGGCCGATTCGATCAGGCCCGGCGGCGTGGCCGCGTCATGGGAGCGGAATTCCTGCTCGATCACGTCACGCATCGGGCTGCCCTGCGGCTGCAGGATCCACGGATACTCCCGCAAGGCCTCGAAACTGACGCGCGCGCGTCCGGCCAGGGGGTGGTCGACGGCCGCGATCACCGACAGCGCCTCGTCGCCGATGGGGCGGAACACATAGTCGCGCGGCGGCAGCGTCAGCATGCGGCCGATCACCACATCCAGCCGACCCTCGTTCAGCCGTCCGATCAGCAGGTCGCTGGTGCCCGTCGAAATCTCCACCGCCAGCAGCGGATAGGTCTGCTTGAGCCGCAGCAGCGCGTCGGTCAGCGGCCCGGGCGAGGCGGCCATGATGCTGCCGATGAACAGCTTGCCCGCGCTGCCGAGCCGCAGCTCTTCCAGCTCGCGCGCCAGCGAGGACACCGTGCCGCGCATGCCGCGGAAATAACCCATCACGCAATCGCCCGCCGCCGTCAGCGCCAGGCCGCGGCCTACCCGCTCGAACAGCGGCTGGCCGATGGCCTGCTCCAGCTCGTGCAGCATCTTGCTGGCGGCCGACTGGGTCATGTTCAGCGCCGCCGCCGCCGCGCGCAGCGTGCCGCGTTCCTCGATGGCCAGCAGCAGCACGATCTGCCGCATGCGCAGGCGCGCCAGCAGGGCGGGGGCATTCAGGGCTCGTTCCATGATTGATCGCCTGGAGTGAACGGTTGGTGCCAAAGTTTCATTTTACGGAAACGAATCGACTCCCTAAGATGGCTGCATCAAAACAAGCCGCCGGGCACGGACCCGGAATGGCGCAAAGCCCCCAAGGAGACAAGCATGAAGACCCGTTTGCTGGCCGCGATCGCGGCGGGCGCCCTGTGCCTGGCGGCATCGGGCCCATCCCTGGCGCAGGACGCCAACTGGCCCGTCAAGCCGCTGCGGCTGCTGGTGGGATCGGCCCCCGGCGGCGGCACCGACGCCATGGCGCGCGCGGTGGCCGACAAGCTGGGTCCGAGGCTGGGCCAGACCGTGGTGGTGGAGAACAAGCCGGGCGCCTCGAACACGCTGGCCGCCGACCTCGCGGCCAAATCCGGCGACGCGCACACCATGGTGATGGGCGTGTCCACCGCCCATGCCATCGCCCCGCACCTGCTCAAGCTGGGCTATGACAACGACCGCGACCTGACGCCGGTGGTGTTCGTGGGCGCGGTGCCCAACATCCTGGTCGTCAACAACCAGGTGCCGGCGCGCACGGTGCAGGAACTGATCGCGCTGCTCAAGGGCAAGCCGGGCGAGTACAACTTCGCCAGCAGCGGCGCCGGCAGCACCCAGCACATCGCGGCCGAGCTGTTCAAGGACGCCACCGGCGTGCAGATCACGCACATTCCCTATCGCGGCAGCGGCCCGGCCATGGTCGACCTGATGGGCGGCCAGGTGCAGATCGCCTTCGAGACCGCGTCCTCGGTGATTCCGCACATCAAGAGCGGCAAGGTGCGGGCGCTGGCGGTCCTGAGCGCCGCCCGCAATCCGCAGCTGCCCGACGTGCCCACCATGGCCGAGGCCGGCGTGCCCGGCGTGGAGATGAGCGCCTGGTATGGCATCTACATGCCCAGCGGCACGCCCGCCGCGATCCAGCGCCGCGTGCACGACGAGGTCAACGCCATCCTGGCGCTGTCCGACACCCGCGCGCGCCTGCAGGCCATCGGCGCCGACGTCAGCCCGATGAGCCAGGAACAGTTCGCCCGCTTCCATCAGGCCGAGAACCAGCGCTACGCCGCGATCATCAAGAAGAACCACATTTCCGTCGAGTGAAGACCATCATGCATCCGCAGCATCGAACCGCCGGCCAGCCGGCGCAGGACCTGCCCGTCGTCGCCCTGACGCTGGGCGACCCGGCCGGCATCGGCCCGGAACTGATCGCCCGCCTGCTGGCGCGGCCGCAGGCCGCGCAGCTGGCCAACATCGTGTTGGCCGGCGACCCCTGGCTGTGGGAAGCGGGACAGCGGATCGCCGGCGTGCGCGTGGCGCTCGATCCGGTGGACAGCTTCGCCGCCGTGCGCGGCCGGCCCGCCACCGGCCGCGCCGCCTGGCTGGCGATGGACACGGTGCGGCCCGGCGACGTCAGCCCGGGCCAGGCCGGCGCGGCCGGCGGCGCATCGGTGCTGCGCGCGCTGGACGCCTGCATGGACGCGGCGCTGGCCGGCCACGTCGACGCCATCTGCTTCGCGCCGCTGAACAAGCACGCCATGAAGCTGGGCGGCCTGCGCCACGACGATGAACTGCATCATTTCGCCCAATACCTGGGCGTGACCGGTTACTTCTGCGAGTTCAACACGCTCGGCGATCTGTGGACCTCGCGCGTGTCCTCGCACATCCCGCTGAAGGACGCGGCCGCCGCGCTGAGCGTGGCCGGCATCAAGGACGCCGCCCGGCTGATCCACCGCGCCTTGCAGGCCAGCGGCGTGCCCGAGCCGCGCGTGGCCGTGGCCGCCTTCAACCCGCATGGCGGCGATGGCGGCACCTGCGGCCGCGAGGAAGTCGACATCATCGCGCCGGCGGTGCGCGAACTGAACCAGGAAGGCTTGCCGGTGCAGGGGCCGTTTCCGGCCGACACCATCTTCCTGAAGGCCCAGGCCGGCGAGTTCCAGGCCATCGTCACCATGTATCACGACCAGGGCCAGATCGCGATCAAGCTGCTGGGCTTCTCGCGCGGCGTGACGGTGCAGGGCGGGCTGCCCATTCCCATCACCACGCCCGCGCATGGCACCGCCTACGACATCGCCGGCCAGGGCAGGGCGAGCGACGCGGCCACATGGCAGGCCTTCAACGTGGCCTGCCGCATGGGTCGTTCGCACCGCGCGGCGCGCGCCGCCCGGGCCTGAACCGGTATCCAGACATTCCGGCGCGGTCCGCGCGCCGTTCCCCACGCCTCAGGAATCCCCTCATGAAAATCAAATCCGTGCGCGCCCGCGTCTACGAATGGACCGGCAAGACCGTGCCGCCGCAAGGCAATTTCTGCTCCAACGCCATGGACCTGCTGTATTCGCCGCAGGAAACCATGAGCACCTTCCGCTTCCACGGCTGGACCGTGGTCGAGATCGAGACCGACGACGGCATCGTGGGCCTGGGCAACGTGGCGCTGGCGCCGCGCATCGCCAAGGCCATCGTCGACCAGTACCTGGCGCCGCTGGTCATCGGCCACGACCCCTGGGACTACGAATACCTGTGGCAGCGCATGTACCGCGCCACCCACGCCTGGGGCCGCAAGGGCGTGGCCATGGCGGCGATCTCGGCGGTGGATCTGGCCATCTGGGACATCCTGGGCAAGTCCGTGGGCAAGCCGGTGTTCAAGCTGCTGGGCGGGCGCACCAAGGAGAAGATTCCCTGCTACTACTCCAAGCTCTATCGCGGCGATCTCGACGCCATGCAGCGCGAGGCGCAGACCTATCTGGACCAGGGCTTTCGCGCCTTCAAGATGCGCTTCGGCTACGGGCCGGCGCATCTGCAGCACGGCGTGGCCGAGAACCTGAAATCGGTCGAGGCCGTGCGCGAGGTGATCGGCTACGACACCGACCTGATGCTGGAGTGCTACATGGGCTGGAACCTGGAATACGCCAAGCGCATGCTGCCCAAGCTGGAGAAGTTCGAGCCGCGCTGGCTGGAGGAGCCGGTGATCGCGGACGATATCGACGGCTACGCCGAGCTGAACCGCATGGGCTCGATTCCCATCTCGGGCGGCGAGCACGAATTCTCGCTCTATGGTTTCAAACAGCTGCTGGACCGCAAGGCCATCTCGGTGGCGCAGTACGACACCAACCGCGTCGGCGGCATCACCGCCGCGCACAAGATCAATGCGTTGTGCGAGGCCCATAGCGTGCCGGTGATTCCGCACGCCGGCCAGATGCACAACTATCACCTGACCATGAGCACGCTGGCCTCGCCCATGAGCGAGTATTTCCCCATGTTCGACGTGGAGGTCGGCAACGAGCTGTTCTATTACATCTTTGACGGCGAGCCCACGGCCAGCAACGGCTTCATCGACCTGGACGACGCCAGGCCCGGCCTGGGGCTGACGCTCAAGACCGAGTTCCTGGACCAGTTCCGCATCACCGAGTGAGGCCGCCATGCCCGGACTTTCCAACCCGCGCTATCGCGGCATCTTCCCCGTCGTTCCCACCACCTTCGGCGAGGACGGCGCGCTGGACCTCGCCAGCCAGCGGCGTTGCGTCGATTTCATGATCGATTCCGGCGTGGACGGGCTGTGCATCCTGGCCAATTTCTCGGAGCAGTTCCTGGTCTCGGACGAGGAGCGGGAGATCCTGACCCGCGCGGTGCTGGAACACGTGGCCGGCCGCGTGCCGGTGATCGTCACCACCACGCACGCCAGCACCCGCGTCTGCGCCGAGCGCAGCCGCCGCGCCCAGGACATGGGCGCGGCCATGGTCATGGTCATGCCGCCGTACCACGGCGCCACCTTCCGCTTCGGCGAGGCGCAGGTGCGCGCCTTCTACCAGGGCGTGTCCGACCGCATCGGCATTCCCATCATGATCCAGGACGCGCCGGCCGCCGGCACGCCGCTGTCGCCCGCCTTCCTGGCCGGCATGGCGCGCGAGATCGAGCAGGTCTCGTACTTCAAGATGGAAACGGCCGGCGCCGCCGGCAAGCTGCGCGAGCTGATCGCGCTGGGCGGCGAGGCGGTCGAGGGCCCCTGGGACGGCGAGGAGGCCATCACGCTGCTGGCCGACCTGGAGGCCGGCGCGACCGGATCCATGACCGGCGGCGGCTATGCCGACGGCATCCGGCCCATCATCGAAGCCCATCGCCGTGGCGATGTCGAGGCCGCCTACGCGCAGTACCAGCGCTGGCTGCCGCTGATCAACCACGAGAACCGCCAGGCCGGCTTCCTGGCCGCCAAGGCGTTGATGAAGGAGGGCGGCGTGATCGCCTGCGACGCCCCGCGCGCGCCCTGGCCGCCGCTGCATCCCGAGACGCGCCGGCAGTTGCTGGCGATCGCGCGCAGGCTGGACCCGCTGGTGCTGCGCTGGGGGCGTTGAACGCAAGCGCCGGGCTGGCGGCGCCGGCCCGATCCGCGGCCGCCCGGCAGGTCCTTGCCGCCCGCCATTGGCCAGCGGCCGCGAACATAGCGTTCCGCTCCCGCTGACAAGGTCGTATCCTACGGCAGGTAAAATCCCCGCTGTTCCAAACCATCCAGCGGGGCGTCCGTGCAGCCGGTCATTTCAGTCCAGGGCTTGTCCAAGCGATATGCATCCGGGTTCCAGGCGCTCAAGGGCGTGGACCTGGAAATCCGGCGCGGAGAGATCTTCGCCCTGCTCGGGCCCAACGGCGCGGGCAAGACCACGCTGATCAGCATCATCTGCGGCATCGTCAACGCCACCGAGGGCCGGGTGCTGGCCGACGGCCATGACATCGTCGCCGACTACCGCAAGGCCCGCGCCAAGATCGGGCTGGTGCCGCAGGAAATCTCCACCGACGCCTTCGAGAGCGTGTGGAACACGGTGTCGTTCAGCCGCGGGCTGTTCGGCAAGCCGGCCAATCCCGCCCTTATCGAGAAGATTCTGCGCGACCTGTCGCTGTGGGACAAGAAGGACAACCGCATCATGGCGCTGTCCGGCGGCATGAAGCGGCGCGTCATGATCGCCAAGGCGCTGTCGCACGAGCCGCAGATCCTGTTCCTGGACGAGCCCACCGCCGGCGTGGACGTGGAGCTGCGGCGCGGCATGTGGGACATGGTGCGGCGGCTGCGCGAGAACGGCGTGACCATCATCCTCACCACGCACTACATCGAGGAAGCCCAGGAAATGGCCGATCGCGTCGGCGTGATCCGCAAGGGCGAGATCATCCTGGTCGAGGAAAAGCACGCGTTGATGGAAAAACTGGGCAAGCGCCGGCTGGCCCTGACGCTGAAGACGCCGCTGGCGGCCGTGCCGCCCGGTCTGGAGGCCTATGCGCTGGAGCTGGCCGAGGACGGCCGCAAGCTGGTCCATACCTACGGCAAGCAGGACGGCGGCGATATCTCGCTGCTGCTGCGCGCCCTGGCCGAGCGCGGCGTCGAATTCACCGACCTCAATACCTCCGAAAGCTCGCTCGAGGAGATCTTCGTCAGCCTGGTGCACGCGCAATCATGAACTTCCACGCCATCCTCGCCATCTACAAGTTCGAAATGGCGCGCGCCTGGCGCACGCTGATGCAGAGCGTGGCCTCGCCGGTCATCTCCACCGCGCTGTACTTCGTCGTGTTCGGCTCGGCCATCGGCTCGCATATGGTCGAGATCGACGGCGTCAGCTACGGCGCCTTCATCGTGCCCGGCATGATCATGCTGGCGCTGCTGACGCAGAGCATCGCCAACGCCTCGTTCGGCATCTACATGCCGCGCTTCACCGGCACCATCTATGAAATCCACTCGGCGCCGATCTCCTACGTGGAGATCGTGGCCGGCTACGTGGGGGCGGCCGCCAGCAAGTCCATCCTGCTGGGCCTGATCATGCTGGCCACGGCGCGGCTGTTCGTGTCCTTCGGCGTGGCGCATCCGTTCTGGATGCTGGGCTTCCTGGTGCTGACGGCGGTCACGTTCAGCCTGTTCGGCTTCATCATCGGCATCTGGGCCGACGGCTTCGAGAAGCTGCAGATCATCCCGCTGATGATCATCACGCCGCTGACCTTCCTGGGCGGCACCTTCTATTCCATCAAGATGCTGCCGCCGTTCTGGCAGAGCGTCACGCTGCTGAACCCCGTGGTCTACCTGGTCAGCGGATTCCGCTGGGCATTCTACGGAGTGGCCGATGTCAGCGTGGGCGTCAGCGCCGGCATGACGCTGGCCTTCCTGGCGCTGTGCCTGGTCTGCGTGCGCTGGATCTTCAAGACCGGGTACCGGCTCAAGACCTGAGCCGGGCGGTGCGGGATCGGGCGGCTTGCGTTCAAGCCTGAGTGGAGGCCGCCTGCGCGGCGCGGGCCAGGCCGCCGTGCGCGTCCAGCAGCCGTTCGCGCCAGGCATGGACGGCGTCGTCCGGCGCCAGCAGTTCCTGCGCGCTGGTGCAGCGCGCCCACATGAACATCCCGAACACCGCGTAGTCGGCATAGGCCGGCGCGTCGCCGGCCAGGTAGGGCTGGCGCGCCAGCGTCAGGCGCAGCGGCTGCAGGGCGGCGCGCAGCGCCTCGATCTGCGCCGCATAGCCGGCCGGCAGCTCCTCCAGCGGGCCGAAGCGCTTTTCGCGCGTGACGCGGAAGTAGTCGCGGTCCTTCTCGTGGATCAGCGCGTGGATGGACGGCAGCAGCAGCCGGGCCAGGATGGGCACCAGCGTGGCGTCGCTCCAGCTGTTGACGAACAGGCTCAGCTTGCGGCCGGCCTCGCCGCCGAACAGCGAGGGGCGGTCGGGAAAGGCGTCTTCCAGGTGGCAGGCGATCCGCCAGGAATCGCTGACCGCCTGGCCGTCGTGCAGCAGCACCGGCACCAGCTTCTGGCCGGAGAACGCGATCTCTTCCTTGTCCGTGAAACGCCACGGCACCGTGGCGGCCGACAGCCCCTTGTGGGCCAGGGCCATGTGGATCTTCCAGCAATGCGGGCTGAACCGCAGCGACGCGTCGGCGCCGGCCAGGTCGTACAGGGTGAGATCGGGATTCAAGGCGATGCGCTCCTTGCGATGGCGGGACGGAAATCCTGACCCCAAGGATAGCGCGTTACGCCGATCCGCCGGCATGGCGGATCGGCGGGACAGCAGGCTAGCGCGTCTTGCCGGACGGATTGAGCTTGGACACGCGCTGCTGCAATTGCGGATCCTGCTGCACGGCGCGGCTGATGCCGTTGAATTCGTCGACGGTCAGGCCGTCGGCGCGCACCAGCTGCACCATTTTCTCGTCGGCTTCCTTGACCAGCTTCTGCTTGGCCTCGTCGGTCTTGGCCGATTCGACCTTGGGCCGATATTCGTCCACGACGCCCGAGACCTTCTGCGACGCCGAGGCAAAGCGTTGCAGCTGCTGGTCGGACGGCTGCGGCACGGCCGGCGCCTGCATCGGCGATGGCGTCTGGCTGGCTGGAGGCTGTTGCTGCGCCAGGACCGGCGCGGCCAGGGCGGCGGACAGCAGGGCTGCGTACAGGAACGTGCTGGGGGATCGCTGCATGGGGACCTCCTTGTGATGCGTAAAGCGTGGCAGGCCAAAGGGGAGCCCCGTCGGGGCATCCCGATGGATACGGGTCCATGATGGCAAAGCACGTCGGCCGGCCTCAAGTTTCCCGATGTGTTTTCCTGTGTCGGCGAGCCACCGCAAGGTCGCGGCGACTCCCAGGGCGCGCCCTGGGACGGCGCCGGAAACGTTTTGCGCGATTTGGTAGGCGCTGCTGGCCGCCATGTTTCCTTGCGTGTGCGGCCGCGCCATAATCTGGGGCCGTCCCTTCCAACCGAGGCCATGCCGTCCATGAGCGCGCTGCGCATTTCCACCGACAAGTCCGAACTCGACGTTGACATGATCCACGCCTTCCTGCGCGACCAGACGCCCTGGGCGCGCGGCATGCCCCGGGACACGCTGGAGCGCGCGCTGGCCGGCTCGCGCTGTTACGGCGCCTACCTGGACGGACGCCAGGTGGCCTTCGCGCGGCTGGTGACGGACGAGGCCACCTTCGCCTATCTGTGCGATGTGTTCGTGCTGCCGGACTGCCGGGGCCGGGGCTATTCGCGCGAGCTGATGCGCCACGTGTTCGACGATCCGGTTGTGGCGGCGTTGCGGCGCATCGTGCTGGTGACGACCAGCGCGCATGGCGTCTACGCGCCGCTGGGCTTCACCGCGCCCGAGCATCCCGAACGCTACATGGAACTGCACCGCCCGGATGTCTATGCGGCGTCGCCGGCCGTTGCCGGCTAGCGAGCCATGCAGGTTTTCGGTCGCTGGAAAGGCAAGGGCGTGGCAGACCGGCGTTCCTAGGCCAGCAGCATGCCCAGCAGCACCAGCGCCAGCAGCACCAGATAGGCGCGGGCGTGCAGGCGGTCGGGGATGCGCGGGATCAGCGGCGCGCCCAGCCGGATGCCCACCAGCGATCCCAGTGACAGCAGGGCGAAGGCAGGCAGGTCCACATAGCCGGCCATCCACGGCGCCAGACCGGCGGGCAGGTCGCGGGCGGCGACGACATAGGCCAGCGTGCCGGCCACGGCCACGGGCAGCGTCAGCGGATTGGCCATGGCCGCGGCCTGCGCCATCGGCAGTCCGCGCCGGCGCAGCAGCGGCACCGTCATCACGCTGCCGCCCACGCCCAGGAAGGCCGCCACCGCGCCGATCGCCAGGCCGCCGCCCGCCGTCGCCGCGCCGCCCAGCGGGCGTGGCTGGCCGCCGCCGTCATGCGCCAGGAAGCCCTGGCGCAGCAGGCAGTCGGCCAGCGTGACGGCCAGGTAGGCGATGAAGGCCAGGCGCACCAGTCCGCCGTCGATCCGCATCGCCGCCAGCGCGCCCAGCGCCGCGCCCACGGCGATGTAGCCGGCCAGCGGCCAGACATAGGCGCGCAGGATGTTGCCGGCCTTCTGATGGCGCCGGGTGGCGGCCGCGGCGTTCACGATCATGACGCAGGTGGACGTGGCCACCGCGATGTGCATGGCGGCCAGCGCGGCCGGATCGTCGGCCGCGTGGCCGGCCCGCAGGGCGGCATACAGCACCGGTACGGCGACGAAGCCGCCGCCGAAGCCGAACAACACGGTGGTGACGCCGCTGAGGACGCCGAACAGGGCCAGGACCAGATACAACATGCCGCGATTCCTGCGAAGAATGATGATGGGATCACGATAGCGGCGCCCGCCCTGGCCGGCTTTCGAAATGAAGACAGTAATATTCGAGTTTCAGCCAACTCCCGAACAGCCTCCGTGGCTGCCCGCTGCGGGCAGACGGGAGGACGCCCGCATGCGCAATACCCATATCGACCTGCATGACGCCCTGGACCGCGCGCTCGTCGCCATCGGCAACGACTATCCGGCCGGACACCTGCTGGACGCGCACGCGCACCGGCGCGCGCAGCTGCTGTACGGCGCCACCGGCGTCATGCTGGTGCTGAGCGAGGATGGCGGCTGGGTGGTGCCGCCGCAGCGCGCCGTCTGGATCCCGGCCGGCGTCACGCACCAGGTGCGGATGCTGGGGGTCAGCACGCGCAGCGCCTACATCGAGCCGGGCGCGGCGCGCGCGGACGCGCGGGCCTGCGAAGTGGTGGAGGTGTCGCCGCTGTTGCGCCAGCTGCTGCTGGCGGCCGTGGACATGCCGGCGCAGTACGACAGGGAAGGGCGCGACGGCGCGCTGGCCCGACTGCTGCTGCACGAGGTGGACCGCGCGCCGGCGCTGCCGCTGCACATCCCGCTGCCGCGCGACGCGCGGCTGGGGGCGTTGTGCCAGGCCTTCATGGCGGCGCCGGACATCCGCTCGCGGCCGCAGGACTGGGCCGGGCGGCTGCACATGAGTCCGCGCAGCTTCAGCCGCCATTTCCGCGAGCACACCGGCATGTCCTACGCCCAATGGCGTCAGCGCGCCTGCGTGGTGCTGGCGCTGGCGCGGCTGGCGGCGGGCGATCCGGTCACCGTCATCGCGCTGGATTTCGGCTACCAGGGGCCGGCCGCGTTCTCAACGATGTTCAGGCGCGTGCTGGGCGCGGCGCCCTCCGCCTACCTGCGCACCGACTAGGACCCTCCATAGCACGCAGGAGGTGCTGCTTCAGCGGGATGCCGCGGAGCCGGCTTTGCCGGTCCGCAGGCATGCCCCTGGGGGGGCGCGTCAGCGCTTCGGGGGGGATGTCAACCCTTGGCGTACCAGAGGACGGCGAAGAAGTGGCAGGCGGTGCCGGCCAGCACGAACAGATGCCAGACGAAATGCGCGTAGCGCCAGCGCGAATCGAACACGAAGAACACCACGCCGCCGGTGTAGGCCAGGCCGCCGGCCACCAGCCACCACAGCCCGCCCTCGGGCACGCGCTCGATCAGCGGGTTGACGGCGATCAGCACCAGCCAGCCCATGGCCAGGTACAGCCCGGTGGAAATGGCGGGGCGGTTCAGCCGCTTGCTGGCCTTCAGCCCCACGCCCAGCAGGGCCAGGCCCCAGACCAGGCCGAACAACGTCCAGCCCCAGGGCCCGCGCAGCGCGCCCAGCGCGAAGGGGGTGTAGGTGCCGGCGATCAGCAGGTAGATGGCTGAGTGGTCCAGCACGTTGAACAGGCGCTTGGCGCGGTTCAGCGGCAGGGCGTGGTAGATGGTGGACGCCAGGTACAGCAGCACCATGGTCGCGGCGAAGATGGCGGCGCCGGCGATGAAGGCCGCGTCGCCCTGGCGCGTGGCGGCGACGATCAGGATGGGGGCGGCGGCCACCGCGCAGGCGGCGCCCAGGCCGTGGCTGACGGCGTTGGCGATTTCTTCGCCCAGGGTCTGGGGGCGGTCGTTGGGGAACATGCGGTGGAGCGTCCGTGGCGGAGTGTGGGGAATCGGGGCTCCCACCTTAGGCGTTTTGCGGCGGCGGCTCAAGCGCCGCCTCCTGTAACGGCGAGGCGTGTTCCATCGGCTTGATTTTCGGCAAGCGGGGCCGTCGGTTACGTTTCGGATATGGGTTCCATGCGGTTACTGTGTGATACATTTGATCCGCACAAATAATCGGCCCGGACAGGCGACTGGCGCCGCTGCTGGCCGATTTTTCCGTTTCCGGCGGCGGCGCGCTCGGCGCCCGCTCAATCAAACGCTATCGCATGTTCCGGGGGGCACCTATGATTCCTGTCATCGGCATTATGGTTGGGGCTTACATCGTCACGCGCATGACCGCGATGCTGACCCGGCCGGACACCAACAAGATCGTCAAGGCGCTCTCCATCGTCACCATCGCGATCGCCTTGCTGTCCTGTCTGGAGCTGTTCACCAGCGGCGCCGCGATGTCGGCCCGGGCGGGCCGTTACTGAGCACACGCAGCAAATCCGGCATCCGTCGCCCGGCGGATGAGGCAGTCGGCGGGCCGTGCAGCTGCGGCCAGGTGGTATCGGGACGTCGTCTTGGGGCAAGCAAGGTTCAACTGGCCGAGGCCTGACAATGGCGCGCAGTTTTTCCACTCTGTTTTTCAAGGCCGCGAAAAAGCTCGGCAGGATCCAGCGCGCGGCCTTGAACCTGGCCGTGCCCGGCGCCTCCGGCAAGCGCGCCGCCGCGTCGCGCCGGGCGGCGGCCAGGCGCGGCGCCAATGCCTCGCGCGACGGCGCCTCGCCCTCGCTGGGCCTGGGCCGCTGGGAGGCCTCGCGCCAGTTCACCGACGGCCTGGGCCGGCGTCTCGCCTTCGCCCGCTACATTCCGCCCGGCGTGCCGCGCCAGGGCATGCCGCTGGTGGTCATGCTGCACGGCTGTCGCCAGACCGCGCTGTCGTTCGCGCAGGGTTCGCGCATGAACCAGTGGGCCGACGCGGCCGGCTTCATGGTGCTGTACCCGCAGCAGTCCATGGCCCGGCAGGTGCAGCGCTGCTGGCGCTGGTTCCAGCCCGACGCGCTGCACGGCGGCGGCGAGGCCGACCTGATCGCCGCGCTGGTCCGCTCGGAAGTGGGGCGTCATGGCCTGGATCCGACGCGCGTGTACATCGCCGGCCTGTCGGCGGGCGCCGGCATGGCGGCTCTTGTGGCGCTGCGGCATCCGCAACTGGTGGCGGCGCTGGCCATGCATTCCGGCCCGGTGACGGGCGACGCGCACAGCGCCGCCGCGGGCCTGCAAACCATGCGCCGGGGCGCGCTCAAGCCCCTGCGTCCGCTGCTGGAAAGCGTGGCCAATCCGGCCGCGCTGCGCCTGGGCATGCCGGCCATCATCCTGCAGGGCCAGCTCGATCCCGCCGTGGCGCCGCGCAACGCGCGCCAGCTGTTCGACCAGTTCCGCCTGCTCAATGGCCTGCACCCCCAGGATGTTCCGGTCGAGCGCGTACTGGGGCTGGGCACGGACAAATCCTATCGCCGGGTCGACATGCTGAAGGACCGCCGCGCCGTGGTGCGGCTGTGCGAGATCACGCATGTCGAGCATGCCTGGAGCGGCGGCGATCCGGCCGTGAGATACCACAGCAGGGGCGGGCCGGACGCATCGGCGCTGATCTGGCGCTTCTTCCAGGCACAGCGGCGCGGCACGCCGCCGGCCCTGTAGCCGCGACCGGCGCAAGCGGCTATTGTTCGCGGATCGGGAATGGTGATGTCCAGGCCGGGCGCGGGCCAGGTTGGCGCGGGCGACGGTAAGATCGCGGCATTCCCGAGGCCCCGCCGCCGTCGCGGCGGGCGGTCGCAAGCACACCGTTGGAACGTCCCATCATGTCCCTTTCTCTCTACCAGGCTTCGGTGCCTGTATTCGTCCGCGGCCTGAATGTGCTGGCCGCGCTGCTGGAAAAAGCCGAGTCGCATGCCCGCGAAGCCGGCATCGATCCCGCCGAACTCGTCAACGCCCGGCTGGCGCCGGACATGTATCCTTTGTCTGGCCAGATCCAGCGCGCCAGCGACGCGTCCAAGTTCGCCGCGCAGCGTCTGTCGCGGATCGAGGCGCCGAAGTTTCCCGACGATGAAACCACGCTGGCGCAGCTGCGCCAGCGCGTGGCCGACACCATCGCCTATCTGCAGGGCCTGGCGCCGCAGGCCTTCGACGGCGCCGAAAGCCGCAAGGTCACGCTGTCGTTCGGCGACTTCAAGCCCGAGTTCCAGGGCGACGCCTATCTGCTGAGCTTCGCGCTGCCGAACTTCTACTTCCACGTCGCCACCGCCTACGGCATCCTGCGCAACCAGGGCGTGAAGATCGGCAAGCTGGATTTTCTCGGACCGTATCCGGGCTTGAACCCGGCCTGAGCGCGGCCGCTACTTCGGGCCGCCGCAGCCGCCCATCTTTTCCATGTTCTGGCGGATTTCCTCCGGCGTCAGGTCGAGCTTGTGCGTGGCCATGGACCAGCGGTGGCCGAACGGATCCACCAGCTGGCCGTAACGGTCGCCCCAGAACATGTCGGCCACCGGCATGGTGACCTGGGCGCCGGCGTCCACGGCCTGCTTCATGGCCGCGTCCACATCCTTGACATACAGGTGCAGGTAGACCGGCGAGCCCTTGAGCGCCTTGGGCCCCAGACTGCCCCATTGCGGGAAGTCGTCGCACAGCATGATGGTGGAGTCGCCGATGCGCAGCATGGCGTGCATCAGCTTGCCGTCGGCGCCGGGCAGGCGCGCCAGCTCCTCGGCGTTGAAGGCCTTCTTGTAGAAGGCGATGGCGTCGGATGCGCCTTCGCAGACCAGGTGCGGGGTCAGCGTGTGCATGCCGGGGGGAATTGCGTGGGTGGCGGGGGTGGGCATGGGTTTGCTCCAGGGACAAGGGCGCCGGCCGGGATCTCCGGACGGGCAGGGTGTTTGGCCGGAAAGGCCGGTGACGCAGGCCCCGTTCGGGCCGGCGGGTGTCGGTCAGCTTCCGATCATGGACGTGAAGCCGCCCCAGCACATGCGCTTGGGATCGAAGATGCCTCCGCATTCCATGTTGGCCAGACGCGGATCGCTCATGGCCAGCGCGTTGATGCGGTCGCGCTCGGCCTTGCTGGCGAACAGGATCCAGGCGAACACCACGGTTTCGTCGGGACCCGCGCCGGCGGCCTTGGTGAAGGAGGCGAAGGCTTCGTTGTCCAGTTCGTCGCCGCGGCATTCGCGGTAGTCCAGCGCGCCGTGTTCCAGCCATACGGTGCGCGCCAGTCCGGCCATTTTCTTGTACGCCTGCAGCTCGGCCGTTGCCACGCTCAGCAGGTAACCGTCTATGTACTTTTCCATCGATGACTCCATTGCAGGGTGTTGTTCTACGCGGCGCGACGCCCGCGCGCCGCTGATTCCGCCGTCCGGACATCGAGCCGGTGAGAAACACTTTATCGGGATCCGCGCGCGCTTCCGATAGGCGATTGCGACAATCTTGCGGGTGGATTGCGACAGGCTTCCGGCGTATTCTTTGCCGGGTAAAAACGGGTGTGCCGGATACCGCGCGGCGCGCAGCGGGCGCCGCGCGCCGCCGCCAGAAAACAGGACGATTCCGCCATGAAAAACGTCGCTTTCCTGCTGCCCACGGGCGCGAACATCGCTTCCCTGGAGACCGCCAGGCAGGGCTTCCTGGTGGCCAACGAATACCTGGCGGCGCAAGGACGTCCGCCCGGATTCAGCGTGCGCACGCTGGCCGTCACGCGCGAGGTCCGGCTCGATGACGGCCGCATCACGGTCCAGGCCGATGCCGTGCTGGACGAGGCCGGCGCTGTTGACATCTGCATTGCGCCGCCCCTGCTGGGTTCGGTGTCGGACGTGGTGCTGAACAACCGCGCGCTGATCGAATGGCTGGCGCGCCACCACCGGGGCGGCGGCGAGGTCGCCAGCCTGTGCATGGGCGCGGCGCTGCTGGCGGCGGGCGGCCTGCTCGACGGGCAGGAGGCAGTGGTGCACTGGGCCGCGCAAGGCATGTACGCGCAGCTGTTTCCCGAGGTGCAGTGGGTCAGCGACCGCGTGGTCATGGCCGGCGAGGGCATCTACACCAGCGGCGGGGCTTTTTCGGCCGCGCACCTGGTGCTGCACCTGATCGAGCGCTACGCCGACCGCGACACCGCCATCTGGTGCGCCAAGTATTTCCAGCTGGACTGGAGCCGGCAGAGCCAGCTGCCCTTCGCCGTGTTCATGGGGCAGAAGGCGCATGCCGACCAGGCGGTGCGCGCGGTGCAGGAATACATCGAAGGCCGCTATACCGAGAAGATCATGGTCGAGGCGCTGGCCGACCGCCACGCGATGGGGCGGCGCACGCTGGAGCGGCGCTTTCGCCAGGCCACCGGCAACAGCATCGTCGAATACGTGCAGCGGGTGCGCGTCGAGGCGGCCAAGAAGCGGCTGGAAAACTCGCGCAAGAGCGTGTCCGAGGTCATGTACGAGGTCGGCTACAACGACACCAAGGCGTTCCGCGACATCTTCAGCAAGTACTGCGGCATGTCGCCGGTGGGCTACCGGGAACGCTACCAGTAGCGTCGCCGCGCAGGCGGCGGCCGGCCTACACAAGGCATACATAATCCGCACAGTTTTTCACATTGCGGCGGGTCGGGCTTTCTACAATTTCCGCGCTACCCGCGGGTTGCGCGCGTCCGCCTGCAGGCGGATCGCGTCCGCGTCGAACTCTCGGAGAACCGCTTGGATCCCTTCCTTGTATCGGCCCACGGCCGGCCGGCGCCGGTGGCGCGCGCCGGCATGCGCGTGCGCGCGCGCCTGGCCGGCGCGTCGTTGTGCGCGGTCCTGGCCTGCGCCGGCGGCGGCGCGGCGGCCGCGGCCGGCAAGGTGCTTGAATCGCAGCAGCGCTACGCGCCCACGGCCGCGCAGCTGGCGCTGGTGGAGCAGTATCGCGGCGCGCCGCTGGAGGACTTTTCCGAAGCGGTGTTCGATGCGGGCAAGACCGACATGCCGTACCGGCTGCTGGCGCCGGCCCGGCCGGTGGCTGGCGAGCGCTACCCGCTGGTGGTGTTCTTTCACAGCTCCGGCGGCATCGGCGACGACAACCTCAAGCCCATGACGGCCTTCACGCGCCTGTGGGCCGCGCCCGATGTGCGACGCAGCTTTCCGGCCTATGTGGTGGTGCCGCAGATGCGCGACCGCAGCGCCAACTACATTAATGACACGCATGGCCTGCGCGTTTCCCAGCCGGGGGCGCCGCTGGCCGACGTGCTGGCGCTGGTGGATGAGCTGATGCGCCGCCATCCGATCGACCCGGCCCGCGTCTATGCGCTGGGCTTTTCGATGGGCGCGTCCGCCGCGATGGACGCCGCCGTGGCCCGGCCCGGCCTGTTCGCCGCGATGGTCGCGCTGTCGGGCGTGCCGCCCGAGCGCAGCCTGGCGCGTTCCGTGGCGCATGTGCCGACCTTGCTGATCCACGGCGACTACGATCAGGAGAATGCCTATGTCGGCGCCCAGGTCTGGGCCGAGGAACTGGCCGCCGCCGGCGGTCGGCCCCGGTTCATCACCTATGTCGGCATGGACCATCGCGTGCCGCCGCAGCTGTTCACCGACGGCGCCTGGCGCCAATGGCTGTTCGAGCAGCGCAAGCCGCGCTAGCGCGCCGTTGTGGACCCGCCCGGCCATGGGACAATACGGCATTCTCTTCGGCCCCGGTGATCCACGATTCCCATGTCCAAGCCACTCATGTCGTTGCTGGTCGGTTTTTCTTCTCCCATGCATGGCGAGGTCAATGGTCCGGCCGTGCCTCGGCCGGACGTCGCGTCCGCCGGCGGCGCGCCCGGCCGGGCGGCGCAGGCATGAGCGGCTATGCACCCATCCGCGACCAATTCCTTCGTTTCGGCGACCTGCGCCCGCAAGGCGCGGGCGAGTGGCGCGGCCCGTTTCCGCTGCCACCGGCGCTGGCCGAGTTCTACGCCGAAGTCGGGCCGCTGGGCCCCGTGGTCTATGAGCATGTCGGCCCGGTGGGCGTGACCATTCCCGGCACGGCCCTGGGTTTCGCGCCGCTGGCCAAGCTGTGGGTCCGGCAGGCCGGTTATCGCTGGGACGGCAACAGCGGCGAGCGTCTTACGGACTGGCCCGAGGACTGGCTCGTCATCGCCGACCAGCACGCCGATCCGCTGATCCTGGAAATGTCCACCGGCCGCGTCCTGTACGCGCTGCATGGCGCGGGCCGCTGGGATGCGCAATGGCTGGCGCCCGACCTGCGCACGCTGGCCGCCGTGCTGGCGGCCGTGGGCGGTGTCCATGAAGACGCCGGCGACGATCTGTGCGACGACGAGGGCGAGCTGCGCCCCAGGCACCGCGAGGCCGCCGTCCGGGCCGCCGCCGCCGTGCTGGGCGGCGACGAGGCCGCCCGCGCTTTCTTCGATCTGCTGGAATGGTGAGCCCGGCCGCCATCAGCTTGAGGCTATGGCGGCATCAGCAGTCCGAATGGCGCGGCCGCGCCGTCTCTCTAGAATAGCGATCCAGGCGCGCAGGACACGGCGGACGCAAGCCGGCGCGGCGCGCCACGGGGAGAAGGACTCATGGATGGCTGGTGGCTGGTCGCGCTGGGCGCGGCCGTGGCGGGATTCGTGCAGGGTTTGTCGGGCTTCACGTTCGGCATGGTGTCGATGTCGTTCTGGGCCTGGGCGCTGGATCCGCGCCTGGCGGCCGCGCTGGCCGTGTTCGGCTCGCTGACCGGCCAGCTGCTGGCGGTGTTCTCGGTGCGGCGCGGTTTCGACTGGAAAATGCTGTGGCCCTTCGTGGCCGGCGGGCTGGCCGGCGTGCCGCTGGGCGTGCAGCTGCTGCCCATGCTGGACATGACCTGGTTCAAGGCGGTGCTGGGCGCCATCCTGGCGATCTGGTGTCCGACCATGCTGTTCGCCGCGCGCCTGCCGCGCATCAAGGGCAGCCGGGTCGGCGACTGCGCGGCCGGACTGGTGGGCGGCGTGATGGGCGGCATCGGCGGCTTCACCGGCGTGGTGCCCACGCTCTGGTGCACGCTGTGCGGCTTCGACAAGCACGCGCAGCGCGCCGTCATCCAGAACTTCAATCTGTCGATGCTGGCGGTGACCATGCTGACCTATCTGGGCACGGGCATGATCACGCGCGACATGCTGCCGATGTTCGCGGTGGTCGCGCCCGCCATGCTGGTGCCCACGCTGCTGGGCACGCGCCTGTACATGGGGATCTCGGAGCTGGCGTTCCGCCGCATCGTGCTGGGCCTGCTGACCTGTTCGGGCGTGACCCTGCTGATTTCGGCCGTGCCGCAGTTGCTGGCGCGCTAGCGCGGGGCCATTGCGGCCCCGCGCGGCATCGCTAGTGTGCTGCCCCGCAGATACGCCCGCACGAAATCCACCCCTAGCCGCCATGGCGTCGTTGCAAATCCTCGCGATACCTACGGGTATCGCTGCGGTTTGCGCCTAGCCCTGACGTCTATGGATGAATTTCGTCATGCGCACGCATCTACGGGACAGCACACTAGTCGGCGGCCGACAGCAGCGCGACGATCTCGCGCAGCTCGGCCGCATCCTCCAGGCGGCGCAGGCGGCGGATCAGCGCCTCGGCCCGGTCCGGCGGCACGGGAGGTTGGGCCGAGGCGCAGCAGGCGCGGAACTTGGCGTCTTGCGCGGCTTCGTCCAGCGGCAGCGCCGGGCTGCCCGGAAACTCGGGCATGTCCAGCGCCAGGCAGCGGCCGTCCCGCAGATGCAGTTCCACGCGCTGCGGGCACATGGCGTTGGGATCGGGATTGCCGTCGTCCAGCACCTCGATGCGGGCGGCCAGCTCCAGCCGGCGCGGATCGGCCAGTGCGTCCGGATCGAAATCCTGGATGCCCACCTGGCCATGCAGGATGGCCGTGGCGACGGTGTAGCCCATGCACAGTCGGGCGGTGGCCGAGTCCATGCCGGGCCGGGCGGGCCGGCCGACCAGGCGCACGATCAGCGACGACGCGTACACCTTCATGCCGGCGATGTCCCCGGGCCGCAGCGCGTGTTCGCGCATCAGCCGCAGCGCGGCGCCGATGCCGCTGTGCGTGGCGCGTCCGGTGGGGTAGGGCTTGTGGCTCATGCGCGCGATCTGGAAGACGCGGCCGACGTCGCCGGCGACTTCGTCCCAGCGCGCCTGGCCGGCGTCGTAGAGCGCGAAATAGCCGAACGGCCCCTCCAGGATGTCGCGCGGGCCGGGAAAACCGGCGCGCGCCAGCTCGAAGGCCGTGACCGCGGCGCGCGCGTTCAGACCGACCTGCAGGCCGACGGCGGGCGAGCCTTCGATGTGCGCCTGCATGGTGCCGGACAGATGGCTGTAGGCCAGGCCGAGGGCGTCGCGCGTGGCGGCCTCGTCCAGGCCGGCGAGCTTGCACAGGGTGGCGGTGGCGCCCAGCCCGCCGCACATGGCTGGCCGGAAGAAGCGCATCGGCGCGCGCTGTGCCAGCGCCACGTGGATGGCGAAGTCCAGCCCTGCGGCCACGGCGGTGATCAGGCGCCTGCCGTCCACGCCGCCCTCGCGCTCGGCATAGCCCAGCGCGGCGGGCGCGATGCAGGCGAAGGCGTGCACCACGGCGCGGTCATGGATCGCGTCGAATTCCTGGTTGAAGACCTGGTAGGCGTTGAGCATGACCGCGCTGGCCAGCGGCAGCCGTTCGCCGCTGGCCCAGACCGTGGCCTCGGCGCCCTGGCCCAGCGCGGCGGCGGCGTGCTTGAGCGCCGCCATGCGCGGGTGGCGCGAGCCCGACAGCCCGACGCCGATGGCGTCCAGCAGGAAGGTCCGGGCGGCGGCGACAGCCTCGGCCGGCAGGTCCTCGTAGCGCAGGCGCTGCAGGTGCGCGACCAGCGCGTCGATGGCGCTGGCGGCTGGCTGGGACGGCTCCGCGTCGCGCGCGGCGGTGGTCTGCGCGCCGCTCATGCCTGGTCTCCCGGCGCGCCGCGCAGCGGCGGCGAGCACTGGCCGGCATACCACGCGTACAGTTCGGCGCCGGTGACGAAGCGGGTCATGGAATGGCGCTGGAGCCGGTCCAGCATGGCCTCGAAATCGGGGTAGCGATGCGGCACGCCCATCAGGTGCGGATGCAGTCCCAGCGTCAGCACGCGCGGCATGCCGGACGCGGCGGCCTCGCGCGCGTAGACGTTGAGCGTGTGATCCAGCCGGCGGCCGAACTCGCCGGTGGCGTGCTTTTCCACGGCATGGATCACCGAATCGTTCAGCTCCAGCGCATAGGGCAGGGCCAGCAGCGGGCGCGGGGCGGCGCGCATCCAGTTGGGCAGGTCGTCCAGGCACCAGTCGAACACATAGTCCACGCCAGCCTGCGCCAGCAGGTCGGGCGTTTCGCTGGTTTCACGCAGGCCGGGCGAGAGCCAGCCGCGCGGGCGCGCGCCGCTGAAGCGCTCGATCCGGTCCAGCGCGGCGGCGATGGCCTCGGCCTGCCCGACGCCGCCGTCCTGCGACAGCGCGCGCTGGTGGATGCCGTGGCCGATGAATTCCCAGCCGGCCTGCAGCAGCGCGTCGGCGGCCGCCGGATAGGCGTCGATGACCGAGGCGTTCAGGCTGGCCGAGGCCGGCAGGCCTCGGCCAGCGATGGCGTCGATCATGCGGGGCAGGCCGCAGCGCAGGCCGTATTCGGCCCAGCTGAAATTGGGCACGTCGGGCACGTTGCCGATGCCGTGCGGCGGGGTGAGGATGGTGCGCGGCATGGGCTGGTCGAACGGCCAGTGTTCCACGTTGACGACCAGGTGGACCAGGATGGGGCGTCCGTCCAGGCCGGCCAGCGGCGGGCGCTGGCGCGGCATCAGGAAGGGAATGCGGGGATTGTTCATGATGTCTGTCGGCAAGTCCGGACGGCGTCAGCGGCCGGTGAAAACGGGGTCGCGCCTTTCGGCGAAGGCGCGGCGGCCCTCGGCGTAGTCGGCGCTGTCGAAGCATTGGCGCACCAGCGCGGCGATGGTCTCCAGTTCGGCGGCGGAGGGTTCGCGCATGGATGCCAGTATCGCCGCTTTCGCCGCCCGCAAGGACAGGGGCGCGTTGGCGGCGATGCGTTGCAGGCGGGCCTGGGAGAGCCGCTCGAAATCGTCCAGCGCGAAACGCTCGTGCAGCAGTCCGCCGGCCTGCGCCTGTTCGGCGTCCAGGGTGCGGGCGGTGTAGAACAGCTCGAAGGCCGCGGCCATGCCGGTCACCGCCACCACGCGGCGCATGTCGGCATAGCCATAGCCCAGGCCCAGGCGCGCGGCGGGCATGCGAAAGCGCGCGCTGGCGCTGGCATAGCGCAGGTCGCAGGCCAGCGCCAGGCCGATGCCGCCGCCCATGCAGGCGCCCTGGATCAGCGCCACCGTGGGCGCCGGAAAGCGCGCCAGCGCGTCCTGTGCCTCGGCAACGGCCTGGTTGTAGACGGCGGCCGCCTCGGCGCTGTCGCGGGCCTGGTCGAATTCGCTGATGTCGGCGCCCGACACAAAGGCCTGCGAGCCCGCGCCGGTCAGGGCCAGCACCCGCAGGTCCGGCGCTTCGCGCAACCGCGCCAGGCTGGCCGCCAGCTGCCGCCACATGGCCAGCGTCATGGAGTTGCGGCGAGCCGGGTTGCTGATCGTCAGCGTGGCGATGCCGTCACGCAGCGCTTCCTGGATGTGGCCGGCGGGCTGGCCGCCGGCCGGCGAGGACGCGCCGGTCATACCACGCCCTCCGCGCGCAGGCGCGCGATGCCGGCGGCGTCGTAGCCCGCTTCGGCCAGCATCTCGTCGGTGTGCTCGCCCCAGCCCGGCGCGGGCCGGGCGATGGCGGCGGGCGTGCGCGTCAGCGTGACGGGCTGCGAGATCAGGCGGTAGGCCTGGCCATCGTCGCCGGTCACCGACTGTGCCACGCCCAGGTGCCGCACCTGCTCGTCCTCGAATACCTGGGGAATGGTGTAGACCGGGCCGGCCGGCACGCCGGCGCGGTTCAGCAGCTCGACCCAGTGGGCCACGCTGGCTTCCCGGAAGCGCCGCGCCAGCGCCTCGTTGAGCGGGGCGCGGTTGGCCACGCGCAGTTTCTCGGTGGCGTAGCGCGGGTCTTGCAGCCACTGCGGCGCGTTCAGGCAGTCGCACAGGCGCTTCCAGTTGCCCTCGCCGGAGGCGCCCAGGTTGAAGGCGCCGTCGCTGGCCTCGAACAGGCCCATGGGGCTGCTGGTGGGATGGTCGTTGCCGGCCTGTGCGGGCGTATCGCCTTCGTTCAGGTAGCGCGCCGCCTGGAAGTCCATCAGCGCGATCTGGGTATGCAGCAGCGAGCTGTGCACCCACTGGCCCTCGCCCGAGCGCTCGCGCTCCAGCAAGGCCAGCAGGATGCCGACCGCCGCGTAGATGCCGGTGCCGCAGTCGGCCACGGCCAGGCCCGCGCGCAGCGGCCCGCCGCCGGCATGGCCGGTGACCGACATCAGCCCGCCCATGCCTTGGATGATCTGGTCAAAGCCGGGCCGGCCCGCATAAGGGCCGGCCTGGCCGAAGCCGGAGATGCTGGCCAGGATGATGCGCGGGTTGATGGCGCGCAGGTCCTCATAAGCCAGGCCCAGTCGCGCCTTGACGTCCGGGCGCCAGTTCTCGACCACCACGTCGGCGGTGGCGACCAGGCTGCGCAGCACGGCCAGGCCTTCAGGCTTCTTCAGGTTCAGCGTCAGCGAACGCTTGTTGCGGTTCAGGTTCTGGAAGTCGCCGCCGTGGCGGTCGGCGGCGAACATGGCTTCGTTGGGATCGACGCCGGCGGGCGGTTCGATGCGGATGACGTCGGCGCCGAAGTCCGCCAGGATGCGCACGCAGGTCGGGCCGGCGCGCACGCGCGACAGGTCGAGGACGCGAAAGCGCGACAGGGCGGGGGAGGCGGTGATCTTGGACATGGTGGTTCCCATGGGTCAGCGTTGCAGAAACGTGGAGTGAGGCAGGGCGAACTGGCGGGCGAAGGCCAGCATTCGCGCCTCGCTGCCCGGCGCGCCGATCAGCTGCGCGCTGACGGGGCGACCGCGGCCGTCCAGGCCCACCGGCAGCACCAGCGCCGGCAGGCCCAGGAAATTGACGTAGGCGTGATGGCGATGCAGCGCGGCCAGCGCGCGCGGGTCGAAGGCGGGGCTGGAGGTCGTGACCGCGTCGCGGTCCGGCACGCCTTGCGGGAAGCAGGGCGCCAGCAGCAGGTCGGCGTCGCCCAGGCTGCCGGCCAGGAAGGCCGCGCGCAGCGGCGCCGCCTGCGCCAGCGCGTGGCGATACCAGACGGCCGGCATGGCCCAGCCCGGCAGCGCGATGGCGCGGGTCGACGGGGCCAGCGTGTCCAGGTCGCCGCGCACGGCCGCCGCCAGCGCCAGCGCGGCCTCGGCGTGCAGCACGATCTGCGCCAGCCGGTTCAGGCGGTCCAGGTCGGGCAGCGCGGCCGGCTTCAGCCTGGCGGCGCCGCGCAGGCGCTGCTCGAAGCCGGTCAGCGCGGCGGCGACCGTGGGATCTTCCCCCTGCGCATGCAGCGCATTGGCGATACGCCAATCTCGCGGGCGCGCCAGCTCGCGCTCCAGCGCGTCCAGCCGCAGGGGCAACCCGGGATCTTCGTCGCCGGCGGGCAGGGCGGCCGCGAAGACGCTGGCGGCGTCCAGTGCGTCGCGGGCGATCACGCCCACCGTGTCCAGCGTCGGCGCGAGCGGGGCCACGCCTTGCGCGGACAAGCGTCCCGGCGTGGGCTTCAGGCCGATCAGGCCGCAGGTCGCGGCCGGCATGCGGACCGAGCCGGCGGTGTCCGTGCCCAGCGAGGCCGGGCACAGGCCGGCCGCCACCGCGACCGCCGAGCCGCTGGAAGAGCCGCCGACCGCCGCCGCGCTGTCCAGCGGGTTCATCAGGGCTGGCGCGTGCGGGTTCTCCGCCGTGGCGCCGCAGGCATGTTCGGCCATGGCCAGCGCGCCCAGGTTCAGCGCGCCATGCCCGGCCAGTCGCCGCAGCACCGCCGCGGCGGGACGGGGCGTGCCCGTCGCTCGCGGGCCGCCCAGGCGGGGCGCGTGCCGGCCGGTGTCGAAGGCGTCCTTGTGCGCCAGCGGCACGCCGGCCAGCAGCCCGTCCGCGTCGGCGGGGGCCGATGCGGGGGCGAACAGCTGGACCACGCAGCCCAGCGGCGCGGCGCGGCGCGTGAAGCCGGCGGCCAGGGCGGCGACGTGGGCGTCGCGCAGCGGCGGCGCGGCGCGTCGATAGGCTGCGCGCGCGCCGGCCACGGAGAGGAAGGCAGAGGCGTCAATCATGGCCGTCCTCGCGCGGCGCGATCTCGGCGGCCACGGCCGACAGGCGCATCAGCGTGCGGGCGACGGCCCGTTGCGCGTCCGGCGGCACGGCCAGTCCGTGGCTCAGGAAGGCCAGCTCGACCCAGGACTGCCAGTCTTCCTTGCGTTTCTCGTCCATGACGGGTGTCTCCTGCTACGCTTAGGTCTTAAAATAAGATTCCAGTGTCATAAATATATTTATAGAAGTCAAGAAAATAATATGACGAACCGTGCACGCCTGAACCTTTCGATTCCGGGAGCGCCGCGATGAAGGCCGCCGAACGCATACGCCTGTCCATCGAGGAATCCATCCGCGACGGCAGCCTGCTGCCGGGCGACGCCGTGGACGAGCAGCAGCTGATGCAGACCTACGAGGTGTCGCGCACGCCGGTGCGCGAGGCCTTGCTGCAATTGCAGGCGCAAGGGCTGCTCAACAGCCTGCCGCGCGGCGGCATGGTGGTGGCCAAGATGGACGTGGCGCAGCTGCTGGCGATGTGGGAACTGCTGGCCGAGCTGGAGGGCATCGGCGCGCGGCTGGCCTGCGAACGCATGACGCCGGCCGAGCGCGAGGAACTGGCCGCCATCCACGAACGCGCCGGCGCGGTGGCGCGGCGCGAGGACGCGGAAGCCTGGCAGGACCACAACCGGCGCTTTCACGACGCGCTCTACCAGGGCGCGCGCAATCCCTATCTGCGCCAGGAGATCCTGCGCATGCGCTCGCGCACCGGCGCCTACCGCCGCCACGCCTATTCGGCCTTCGGCCACCTGGCTTCCTCGTGGGCGCAGCACGGCGAACTGGTCGCCGCGATCCAGGCCCAGGACGCGGGCCGCGCCGCCACGCTGATGACGCGGCACATGAGTCCCGGCCAGGGCTCGATCAGCTTCGCGTCCTTCATCGCGGCGCTGCCCAAGGATCTGCTGGCCTGAAGCCGGAGGGTCGAGGGAACGGACCGGCGGCGGATTCGGCCCGCCGCGGGTCCGACTGCGGGTAAGCCCTGATTACTGCATTTTTTCGATGCTTCAAAATATATTTATAAGAAATTTAAAAATCTTGATGCGTCGCCCTGCCTGGTTGTAACGGGTTGGGCCCCAACCCAGTCCGGTACACCAAGGAACTAGTCATGGATGCCGTATCCCCGCAGCCCGCCGCACAGCCGGCCCCGCAGCATTCCCGAGGCGATGCCCCGGCCGTCGATTCCGCCCGCATGCACAGCAAGGTCGCGTGGCGGCTGATTCCTTTCCTGATCTTCCTGTTCCTGCTCGCCTGGATCGACCGCGTCAACGTCGGCTTCGCCAAGCTGCAGATGCTGCAGGACCTGCGTTTCAGCGAGGCCGTGTACGGCCTGGGCGCGGGCATCTTCTTCATCGGCTATTTCCTGTTCGAGGTGCCGAGCAATCTGCTGCTGCAGCGCATCGGCGCGCGCAAGACCCTGGCGCGCATCACCATCCTGTGGGGGCTGACGTCGATGGCCATGGCCTTCGTCACGACGCCGTTCTCGTTCTATCTGCTGCGCTTCCTGCTGGGCGTGTTCGAGGCGGGCTTCTTTCCCGGCGTCATGCTGTACCTGACGTACTGGATCCCCGCCGGCCGGCGCGGCCGCATCAACGGCTGGTTCATGACGTCCTTCGGCATCGCCGGCGTGGTCGGCGGTCCGATCGCGGGCCTCATCATGAGCGGCATGGACGGCGTGGCGCCGTTGCGCAACTGGCAATGGCTGTTCGTGCTGGAGGGCATACCCTCGGTGATCGCCGGCATCGTGGTGCTGGGCTACCTGCCGGACCGGCCGCGCCAGGCGCGCTGGCTGTCGGCCGCCGAGCAGACGGCGCTGGAAGCCGAGCTGGAGGCCGAGCAGCGCCACGGCGGCAAGCACGCCAGCTTCGCCCAGGCCCTGCGCCAGCCGGCGCTGTGGCTGTGCACGGCCGCCTACTTCTGCATCGTCGGCGGCAACGCCACGCTGGCGTTCTGGATGCCTTCGCTGGTGCGCGAGCTGGGCGTGCGCGGCGCGCTGGACATCGGCCTGCTGTCGGCGATCCCCTTCACGCTGGGCACCGTGGCGATGGTGCTCAACGGCGCGCACTCCGACAAGACCGGCGAGCGGCGCCTGCATTGCGCCGGCGCCACGCTGGTCGGCGCGGCGGGGCTCGCGCTGACCGCCGCCTACATCGGCAATCCCGTGCTGGCGATGGCCGCGCTGAGCGTGTCCGCCATCGGCGTGCTGGGCGCGTTTCCCGTGTTCTGGGCGATTCCGGCGGGCTTCTTGACCGGCACGGCAGCCGCCGGCGGCATCGCCTTCATCAATTCGGTCGGCAACCTGGCGGGCTTCGCCACGCCCTTCATGATGGGCTGGATGAAGGAATGGACCGGCGGCGTGGCCGCCGGCCTGTACGTGGTGGCCGCCATGCAGCTGACCTCGACCGCGATCGTCGCGCTGGCGATGCGCCGGCTGGCGCGCTAGCGCAAGGCGACGGGCGGCCACCCGCTGGCGGCGAACGGCGGTCCGCCGGTTGCGGCCGCGTCCGCGTCGTCTCAGTGCGGCCGCAACCGTTCGCCGACGCTAGCCGCCAGCAATTGCGCGGTGGCCGCCGACAAGGTCCAGCCCAGGTGGCCGTGGCCGGTGTTGTAGAACACGCCCGGCCGCTTGCCCGGACCCACGCGCGGCATCATGTCCGGCGTCATCGGGCGCAGCCCGCACCAGGGCACCACGCGCGCCGTCCTGACGCCGGGGAAGTGGCGGCGGGTCCAGTCCACCAGCGGCTGCACGCGTTCGGCGCGGATGTCCAGGTTGTAGCCGTTGAACTCGGCGGTGCCGGCCACGCGGAAGCGGTCGCCCAGCCGGCTGGTGACGATCTTGGCGGCCTCGTCGAGCAGGCTGACGCGCGGCGCGGCCTCGCGGCTGGCGGCGTCGTCCAGGTGCACGCTGATCGAATAGCCCTTGACCGGATAGATGTTGACCGTGTCGCCCAGCTGCCGCGCGAAGCGTCGGCTGGCCGCGCCGGCGCAGACCACCACGGCGTCGGCCTGGTGCCGGTCGTCGCCGCCGTCCGTGTCGGCCAGGTCCAGCGCGTAGCCCGTGCCGTCGGCCGCGATCGCGGCGACGTCGGCGTCCTGCACGAAGCGCACGCCCAGTCGCTCGCAGGCCTGGGCCAGCCCGCGCGTGAACTTGTGGATGTCGCCGGTGGCGTCGGACGGCGTGTAGAAGCCGGCGTGGCAGGCCGTTTGCAGCGCCGGCTCGATGTCGCGAGCCTCCTCGGGCGTGACCGCGTAGCGTTCCAGGCCGCCTTCGCGCAGCAGCTCGTTGCCGCGTCGCGCGGCCTCGAAGCTGGCGGCGTCGTGGTAGATGTGCAGGATGCCGCGCCGCTCCAGGTCGAAGTCGATGCCTTCGGCCTCGGCCATGTCGTACAGGTGCTGGCGCGCCTCGATCGCCAGCCGGGTGGTGGCGATGGTGTTGCGGCGGTGGTTGGGGATCTGGCGCATGAATTGCAGCAGCCAGGAATACTTGTGCCAGCTCAAGCGCGGATTGAGCAGCAGCGGCGCGTTGCTGCGGCCCAGCCAGCGCAGACCCTTGAGCACGGTGGCGGCGCTGTTCCAGACCTCGGCGTTGCTGGCCGACAGCTGGCCGCCGTTGGCGTAGGAGGTTTCCATCGCGGGATAGCGCTGGCGGTCGTAGACGGAAACGTCGTAACCCTGCTTGCGCAGGACGTAGGCGGACGTGACGCCGGTGATACCGGCGCCAATGATGGCGATGCGGGGCATGATTGCTCCAGATGGCGTGGCGACGGCCGGCCGGCCGCTGCACCCCATCTGTCCCGGTACCTGAGAGCTTTGCCCGGCGCGTGCCGGGGTTCCCCTTCGGTGGGCGCGCAATGCGCCTCTCTCCAGATCGTCTACACCGCGCAGTCCTGTCTGCCTGAGAGTTTCCGGGGCGGTTGCTCCGTCGGCGCCCGCCGCGCGGCCGGGCCGGGGCGAGTCTCTTCTGCGGGGTGTTTGCTACGACCGTGGCAGGATAGCCAAATATTTCGCGTCCTGGAATTCAGGGTTAGTACCAGTATGGGCGCGGCGGCGCTACCATCCTGGGTTCGCGCGGGGCGCGCGCCGGCATGCCGGTCGCCGCCGCCTGGCCCCGCCCGCCTTGCTTGCGCTGTTTTCCGGGAGTTCTCCATGCGCCTGTCCGCCTTGTTCCGCCGCTGCCTGCTGGCCGTTGCCCTTGCCGCATCGCTGCCCGCGTCGGCGCTGTCCCCCATCTACGACGCCGACGCCCGCGTGCGCGCGGCCGTGCTGACGGTGATGAAGCAGCATGAAATCGCCGGCATGGCGGTGGCCGTGACCCGGCAGGGCGAGCAGCATTTCTACAGTTTCGGCCTGGCATCCTGGGAGACGCGCGTCCCGGTCACCAACGACACGCTGTTCGAAGTGGGCTCGATCAGCAAGACCTATTCGGCCACCTTGGCCGCCTATGCGCAGGCGCTGGGTCGGCTGTCGCTGGCGGATCCGGTCGAGCGCCACGTGCCCGAGCTGGCGGGCAGCGCTTTTGGCAAGGTCTCGCTGCTGGGCCTGGCCACGCACACGGCGGGCGGCTTTCCGCTGCAGGTGCCTGACACGGTGCGCGACCGCGCCCAGCTCATGGCCTATCTGCAGGCCTGGCAACCCAGCTACGCGGAGGGCACGCGCCGCACGTATGCCAATCCCAGCATCGGCATGCTGGGCGTGGCCACCGCCAATGCCATGGGCCAGGCCTATGTGCCGCTGATGCAGGGCACGCTGTTGCCCAAGCTGGGCCTGCCCAGCACCTATCTGCAGGTGCCGGCCGACCAGATGGCGCGCTACGCGCAGGGCTACGACAAGCGCAACCAGCCGGTGCGCGTGAGTCCCGGCGTGCTGGCCGACGAGGCCTACGGCGTCAAGACCAGCGCCCGCGACCTGCTGCGCTTCGTGGAACTGAACCTGGGCGGCACCAGCGGCGACGCCAAGCTGGATCAGGCCATCGCCGACACGCACCGGGGCTACTTCGAACTGGGCGGCATGACGCAGGACCTGGTGTGGGAGCAGTACCGCTATCCGGCGCCGCTGGATACCGTGCTGGAAGGCAATTCCAACACGGTCGCCTTCGAGACGCACGACGTGCGCGCGCTGCGTCCGCCGCTGGCGCCGCGCGCCGACGCCTGGATCAACAAGACCGGCGCCACCAATGGCTTCGGCGCCTACGTCGCCTTCGTGCCGGGACGCCGGATCGGCATCGTGATCCTGGCCAACCGCAACTATCCCAACGCCGATCGCGTGCGCCTGGCCTATGAGGTGCTGGACGCGCTGGAGACGGGAGGCCGTTGAGCAGGCGCGTGGGGCAGTCGCGGCGGCGGGCGCTGCCTAGGCCGGTCCGCCGGACGGTCTCCGGTCAGGCGGCCGGCGCCGCGCCGGCGCCAGCCCCGTTCAGCGCCGAGCCGCAGCGCGGCAGCAGGCCCAGCAGCGCCAGCCGGTCGCGCAGCTGCTCCAGCCGCTGCATCCGATACGCGTCCACGTCCACGCCGGCGTAGTCGTAGAAGCCCTGGCCGTCGCGCAAGCCGTTGCGGCCCTGTTCCATGTTGCGCGCGATCACGTCCGGCGCCGCGAAGCGCGGGTCCAGCGCGCCGGCCAGGTAGCGCGAGGCGTAGTAGAGGATGTCGCCGCCGCCCCAGTCGATGAATTCCAGCAGGCCCAGCACCGAGAAGCGCAAACCGAAGCCCAGGCGCACGGCGGTGTCGATGTCCTCGGCGCTGGCCACGCCTTCCTCGACCATGCGGGCCGCCTCGTTCATGGCCAGCGCCTGGATGCGCGGCACGATGTAGCCGGCGGACGGCGCGCACATCACCGGCGTCTTGCCCGCCATGCGCAGCAGCTCCAGCAGCTGGTCGGCGGCGGCGTCGCGGGTGGCGGGGCCCCGGCTGACTTCCACCAGCGGGATCAGGCTGGCCGGGTTGAGCCAGTGCGCGTTCAGGAAGCGTTCCGGATGCGCCGTCAGCGCCGCCAGTTCGGTGACCAGGAAGGTGGACGTAGTGGAAGCCACGACGGTCTCGGCCGGGCAGGCCTTGTCCAGCCAGCGCAGCGCGTCACGCTTGGCGTCCAGGCGTTCGGGCACGGCCTCGAACACCGAGCGCGCCGCGCGCAGGTCGGCGGCCGCATCGTCCCTCGCGCGCAGCCGCAGCCGGGCCAGCGCGGCGTCGGCCTGGTCCTCGCTCAGCACGCCCAGCCGCGCGAGCATGCCCAGCTCGGCCCGCACGGCCACGCGGGCCGCATCGTGGACGCGCGCCTGTTCATCGGCGGCGCGGGGCTTGAGGTCGATCAGCGACACCTCCAGGCCGGCGATCAGGTAGGACGCGGCGATGCCCTGTCCCATGCGGCCGGCGCCGATCACGCACAAGGGGGCGGCCATCTCAATAGCCCTCTTGCAGCAGCGCGCGCATGTCGGCGCGCGACAGCGCGGACAGGCCCAGGTTCTCCAGCGTGCGGCCCTCGGCGTACAGGTCGCGCCCGGTCAGCGCCGAGGCCAGGGCCAGCAAGCCCTGCGCCACCGGCATGGGCACGCCGGCCCAGCGGCCCGTCGATACCAGGAAGGACAGCCCCAGCCGCGTGTCCTCCAGCATGTAACGGTGGCGGTGCAGGTCGATGGTCTCCCGCCAGTCGCCGCTGTCGGTCAGGCGGCCATGGGCGCCGCGCCCGTACATCCATTCATCGCCTTCCTGGGCGTAGTGGTCGGCCAGCGGGAAATGCGGCGCGCCATAGCCCAGCGCCTCGCGCAGCGCCACGCGCTCGGCGTCCAGCGCATCGGTCACGGCGCGGATGGCCGGCTGGGTGCCTTCGTTGTGGATGTCCCAGCGCTCGAAATGCTGCAAGGGACCGGCGTTCATCAGGATGAGCGGCGGGTGGATGATGGGGCCGGCATTCATGAGCGCGCCGGACAGGCCGTCGCCCGCCGGCTCCACGCTGGGATAGGCCTGGGCCAGCCGCCGCAGCGCGGCATCGGCCAGCCGCAGAGGCAAGACGCCGGTGGGCAGGCGCGTGGCGTAGCCGCTGATGACCACGCGCTGGCCGTGCTTGCGCGCCAGGTAGGGCAGGGTGCCGGTCTCGGCATAGGCGACCTGCGCGCGGTTGCCGGCCTGGCGCTGGGCGTGTGCGAACAGCTGGCAGCCGAAGGTGCCGGGCGGCAGGAACACCACCTGCCCGTCCTCCAGCAGCGGCGCGAGCCGGGGCGCCAGCTCGTCGTGCGTGGTGGCGGGCAGCGGAATGACGATCAGCTCGGCGCCCTGGACCGCGTCGCGCAGTTCGCGCGCCAGCCGCAGCTGGCCGGGGCCGTCGCCGACGGCGATGCGGCGGGTGCCGCGATAGTCGGTGACCTCCAGCCCGCCGGCCTTGGCCAGCGCGGCGCTGGCCTCGGCGTCGCGCCGCCACCAGCGCACCTCGTGGCCTTTTTCGTGCAAGTCCGCGGCGGCCGCGTAGCAGCCGTGTCCGCCTCCGATGACAGTGACGCGCATGATCGTGCTCCTTGATGACGATGCGACGATCCTAGCGGCGCGGATGGAGGCCGGTCTGCGCCGAACGCGCAAGCGCCGTTCCATTCCGGCAAGGGATTCGGGCGGCCTGGCGGTGTGCTACAAACCACGGCGGGCGCATGCTCCAATTTTCGACATCGCTTTCCAACAGGTCGTCAGCATCATGAAAATCCTTGCCGCAGCGCTATTGAGCCTTTCGTTCCTGGCGGCTTCCGCCGTTGCCGGAGCCGATGCCAGCGCCGATCTCAGTCCCGACACCAATCTGGACGAGGCCGAGCTCGTGGCGACGCTGGAGGGCGGGCATTGGCGCTCCGGCGATGCGAAGGGCACTTACCGGGTGATCCTGGAGAACGTGGGTTTCGAGCACGTCAGCTGCCGCGTCTGGATCGAGTGGCTGGCCGATGCCAGGTCCGGCGGCGCCAAGTCAGGCCAGCCGCCGCGCGTCGTGGCCCGGGTGCCTTACGCCGAGATCTCCAACGGCTTCTGGTCCTGCGGACCGAAGCGCAACGGCCTGTCGGGCGTCACGCTGACCATACCCGCCAAGCATGCCTATTCGGGCGAGGCCCGCAAGTTCCAGGCGGTGCTGGGCGCGCCGGGCGAATACCGCCATCGCGGCGCCGGCGGCTGAGCCCAGGCGCGGGCGGCGGCCCGTGCCGGCGCTAGCGGCCGCGCAGCGTGTCCGACGGTCGACAGCCGTAGCGCTTGCGGTAGTGGCTGGCGAAGTGGCCGAAGCTGGTCACGCCGTGGCGCAGCAGGATGTCGGTGACGTTGTCGCCCGGCCCGGCCTGTTCCAGCGCCGCGTGCACGCGCGCCAGCCGCAGGCCGCGGATGTAGTCGATGGGGCTCTGGCCCAGGAAGCGCGCGAAGCCGTTCTGCAGGGTGCGCGTGGACACGCCGGAGAGCGCGGCCAGCTCCGCCAGGGTGACGGCTTCGTCCAGATGGCTTTCGATGTAGTCGCGCGCGCGCCTGACGTGCAGCGGCAGCGGCTGCCGGCGGTCGGCGCGCAGCGCGTCGCTGTAGTTATGCGGCAGCTGCATCAGCAGCAATGACATCAGGTAGTCCGGGAAGCCCGCCGCCAGCGCCGGCGCCAGCCGGTCGATGTCGGGGTCCTGGTGCAGCCGGCACAGATAGTCCAGCGTCTGGCGCACCGCCGCCATGCCCGACGAACCTTCGGCCACGTCCACGTCGAACACCAGCGGCGCCCTGAGCGGACGCTCCAGCAGCTGTTGCAGGCGGCGTTCCAGCGCCGGCCGCTCCACCCGCAGGATCAGGCTGCGGCAGTCGCTGCCGACGCGGATGAGGCTGCGCTCGGAGGGCGAGGAGACGGTCAGGCTGCCGGCGCGGATGGCGGCGCTGCGGCGACCCAGCTCGACCATGCCGCTGCCGGCCAGCGTGGCGCGCACCAGGTAATAGCTGGCGATATCGCCGGCGTCGATCTCGACCTCGGCGCCATAGCGCAGGTCGAACAGCGCGGCGCTGCCGAAATACACGCCGTACAGGCGCGACTGCAAGGGATTTCCCTGAGGCACGCGCATCTGGTGCGACCACAGGTGATGGCTGACCTGATCCCGGATCTCGGCCATGTTGGCCGAGTCGAGCAGGCAATGGCGTTGCAGCGGAATCGAGTCTTGGAACATGCTTTCCTGCGCCCCGGGAACAGTGCTTGCGCGCCCCGTATAGAGCCGCGCCCGGCAAAGGCCTACAACTGACGGACCAGGCCGCGCCCGCCGGGCCGGCCTGGGAACTCCAGGACGGGCGCCGCGCGGCGGCCGGACCTGGCGCACACAAGCAGGCGATGCGCGGCCGGCCGGAACAAGGCTGGCGCGACAGCGCCGCCACGCAAGGGAAAAGACATGACTGGCGATATCCCCGACAGCGCGCCCGCGCGCCGCTACGCCTACGAATGGTACGTGGTCCTGGTCTGCATGCTAGCGTACATATTTTCCTTCGTCGACAGGCAGATCCTGGCGCTGATGATCGAGCCGATCAAGCGCGACCTGGGCCTGAGCGACACGCAGTTCAGCCTGCTGCACGGGCTGGCGTTCTCGCTGTTCTACGCCTTCATGGGCATCCCCATCGCGCTGTTGGCCGACCGCTATTCGCGGCCGCGCATCATCGCCATCGGCGTGGCCTTCTGGAGCCTGGCGACCGCCGTCTGCGGCCTGTCGCGCAACTTCGCCCAGATGTTCCTGGCGCGCATTGGCGTGGGCGTGGGCGAGGCGGCGCTGTCGCCCGCCACCTACTCGATGCTGAGCGACATGTTCCCGCGCGACCGGCTGGGCCGGGCAGTGGGCGTGTACTCGATCGGCTCATTCATCGGCGGTGGACTGGCCTTCCTGATCGGCGGCTATGTGATCAACCTGCTGAAAAGCGTGGACACCGTGGCGCTGCCGCTGCTGGGCGCGCTGCGGCCCTGGCAGGTGACGTTCTTCGTGGTGGGGCTGCCGGGCCTGCTGGTGGCGCTGCTGATTCTGCTGACGGTGCGAGATCCCGGCCGGCGCGGCCTGCGCCTGGGCGCCGACGGCCGCGCCAGCAAGCCCGCCATCGGCGACACCTTCCGCTTCCTGGCGCGGCACCGGCGCACGTTCTGCTGCCACTTCCTGGGGTTCTCGTTCTACGCGATGGCATTGTTCGCGCTGCTGGGCTGGACGCCGGCCTTCTATATGCGCAAGTTCGGCCTGTCGCCGACCGAGGCGGGCTATATGCTGGGCGCGGTGGTGCTGGCGGCCAACACCGCCGGCGTGTTCTGCGGCGGCTGGCTGATGGACGCGCTGGCGCGGCGCGGCCACGCCGACGCGCCGTTGCGGGCCGGCGTGATCGGCGCGGCCTGCATGGCGGCGCCGGCGGTGGCGTTCACGCAGGTCGATTCGCTGTGGCTGTCGGTGGGGCTGCTGTTGCCGGCCATGTTCTTCGCGTCCTTTCCCATGCCCACGTCGACGGCGGCGATGCAGATCCTGCCGCCCAACCAGCTGCGCGCGCAGGTCTCGGCGCTGTTCCTGCTGATCTCCAACCTGATCGGGCTGGGCCTGGGCACCACGGCGGTGGCCTTGCTGACCGACCGCTGGTTCCGCGATCCGGCGGCGGTGGGGCAGTCGCTGTCCGCGCTGATCGGCTCGGCGGCGGTCGCCTGCGTGGTCCTGCTGGCGATGGGCTGCGGCAGCTACAGGCGCAGCCTGGCCGCCGAGGCGACGGCCGGCGCGGTCGAGGCGTCCGATGGCGCGACGCCGCTGACGGCGCGGCCGGCCTCGACCGCGTAGCGGCTACGGGCTGCGGCGCCGGGGCGCGACAATTCGTCGCGGTTCGGGCGACGCCACCGGCGCGCCGCCGCGTGTGCCTGCGGCGATAATCCGCGCATGACCTACCAACTCCTGAAAATGCTTCATGTCGCGGCCGTGGCCGCGTGGCTGTGCGGCTCGCTGTTCGTGTCGCTGTTCTTGCTGACGTCCCAGCCGCAGGAAGGCGAGGCGCCCAAGGAACGCAAGATGCTGGGCGCGCTGCGCCGCTGGACCCTGTTCGTGACCACGCCGGCCATGGCCCTGAGCTGGCTGGTCGGCCTGCACCTGGCCATGAGCCTGGGCTGGTTCGCGATGAACTGGATCTGGGTCAAGATCGGCATCGCGGCGGTGCTGTCGGCGCTGCTGGGCATCCAGAGCGCGGCGCTGGGCCGCATGGCGCGCGGCGCCGGCGGACGGCCGCCGGCGCTGGATCTGTATGCGCCGTTCACGGTGCTGGCGGCCGCGGCCATCGTCACGCTGGCGGTGGTCAAGCCGTTCTGAGCGGCGCGGTCCGGCCGCGTCCGCGTGTGGCGCCTTCAGGCTGCTTGCTGCAATCCGCAATGGGCCGGCATATGCGCCCGCGCCATATGGAAACACCCGTGTAATAAGGACTCAACCAAGTATTCGTTCGCCCGCGATAAGCGCGTCCCTAGAATCGTCTCACTCTCATAACTGCACAGACTTAGAGGCGATTCCATCATGACTACCCGTTTTTTCATCGCCGAACTGGCCCAGGACGAAACGCAGCCCGTCGGAGAGCGGCAAGCGCACGCGGCGCGCTCGGCGCGCGGGCGGTTTTTCAAGCGCTTGCTGGGCGCGATCCTGGCCTCGGCCGCCATGTTCCACGGCCCGGCCTTCTCGGCCGATCCCAAGCCCTTGAAGGTCGGCGTGCGCGGCGGCGTGGACGAGCAGATCTGGGAAGTGGTGGCGCGGGTTGCCAAGAAGAACGGCCTGGCCGTCGAGCCGGTGGTGATCACCGGCACCGCCAGTCCCAACGAGGCGCTGAACAACGGCGACCTGGAAGCCAACTCCTTTCAGCACATTCCCTTCCTGAAAGACCAGATCAAGCAGCGCGGCTACAAGCTGGTGCCGGTGGCCAATACGCTGATCTCGCCCATCGCCTTCTATTCGAAGAAGTACAAGTCGCTTCAGGACCTGCCGCCCGGCGCCAAGGTCGGCATCCCCAATGATCCCAGCAACCAGACGCGCGCGCTGGTGGTGCTGCGCGACCAGGGACTGATCACGCTCAAGGATGGCTTCGATCCGTTCACCGGCACGGCCACGCTGGCCGATGTGACGTCCAACCCCAGGAAACTGGAGTTCGTCGAGAGCGCCTCGGTGGTGCTGGCGCGTTCGCTGCCGGACGTGGACACGGCGGCCATCGTCAACAGCTTCGCCTACCAGGCCGGCCTGATCGCCACGCGCGACGGCATCGCCGTGGAGAAGAAGGAAAACAATCCCTACGTCAACATCATCGTGGTGCGCGAGCAGGACAAGAACGCGCCCTGGGTGCCGGAGCTGGTCAAGGCCTACCATTCCGAGGAAGTGCGCCAGTTCATTCTGAGCAAGTACGAAGGTTCGGTCATTCCGGTGTTCTGACGCCGGCTGGCGCGATCCATCATGAAGCACTACGAACTTCCCCTGGCCGAGCCGCTGGCCGGCGCGGCCCCGGCCAGCGCGCCCGAGGCGGCGCGCGACCGCGAGCACATCGTGTTTGACAGCTTGCAGAAGCGCTACCAGGGGCCGCAAGGTCCGGTGGCGGCGCTGTCGGACGTGTCTTTTTCCATCGCGCGCGGCGAGATCTTCGGCATCATCGGCCGCAGCGGCGCGGGCAAGTCCACCTTGCTGCGCACCATCAACATGCTGGAGCGCCCCGGCGCCGGCCGCGTGCTGATCGACGGCGCCGATGTCGGGCAGCTGGACGAGGACGGGCTGGTGGCGCTGCGGCGCCGCATCGGCATGATCTTCCAGCACTTCAACCTGCTGTCGGCCAAGACCGTGGCCGAGAACGTGGCGCTGCCGCTGCGCGTGGCCGGCGTCAAGCCCGCCGCCGCGCGCGTCCGGGTCGACGCGCTGCTGGACCTGGTGGGCCTGCGCGACAAGGCCGATGCCTATCCGGCCAAGCTGTCCGGCGGCCAGAAGCAGCGGGTCGGCATCGCCCGCGCGCTGGTGCACGAGCCGCGGATCCTGCTGTGCGACGAAGCCACGTCGGCGCTGGATCCCGAGACCACCCAATCCATCCTGGCGCTGCTGCGCGACATCAACCGCAAGCTCGGCCTGACCGTGGTGCTGATCACGCACGACATGGCGGTGATCCGGGAGATCTGCCATCAGGTGCTGGTGCTGGACGGCGGCCGCAAGGTCGAGCAGGGCGAGGTCTGGCGCGTGTTCGGCGATCCCAGGGCCGAGGCCACGCGCGCATTGCTGCGGCCGCTGCAGCACGACCTGCCGGCCGACCTGGCCGCGCGCCTGTCGCCCGAGCCGCAAGGGCCCGGCGCCAGCGGCGTGCTGCGGCTGCGCTATACCGGCGCCGGCCGCGCGCAGGGCGTGCCCCTGGCGGCGCTGGCCGCGCTGGGACCGGGCGCCACGCTGCTGCATGGGGGGCTGGACCGGCTGGGCGGCCACGCGCAAGGCAGCCTGCTGGTGTCGGTGCCCGCGGGCATATTGCGGCAGGAAGCCGCGCGCGCCGCGTTGGCGGCGGATCAGATCGAGGTGCTGGGCTATGTCGCTGCCGATGCTTGATAAATACCTGCAGGCTTTCCTGCAGACGCTGGCGATGGTGGGCGTGTCGGCCGTGATCGCCATCGCGCTGGGCCTGTCGCTGGCGCTGGTGCTGACCGTGACGGCCTCGGGCGGGCTGTATCCGAAGCCGCGCCTGAACCGCGCGCTGTCGATCACGGTGAACACGTTCCGCGCGATTCCCTTCATCATCCTGCTGATCGCCATGCTGCCCTTCACGCGGCTGCTGGTGGGCACCACGCTGGGCACCTGGGCGGCCATCGTGCCGCTGTCGGCCAACCTGGTGCCGTTCTTCGCGCGCATCGCGCAGGTCAGCCTGAACGACGTGGACCCCGGCCTGGTCGAGGCCGCGCGCGCCATGGGCTGCCGCCGCCTGCACATCGTGCGCCACGTACTGCTGCCCGAGGCCTTGCCCGGCATCATCGGCGGCATGACGGTCAGCGTGATCGCGATGATCAACGCCTCGGCCATGGCGGGCGCGGTCGGCGCGGGCGGGCTGGGCGACCTGGCGATCCGCTACGGCTACGAGCGCTACGAGACGCGCGTGATGTTCGAGGTGATCGTGATCCTGATCGCGCTGGTGTCGATCGTGCAGTTCACCGGCGAATGGCTGTCGCGCCGCGCCGACCACAAGCGCTGACGCGGCGATGCGGCGGCGTATGTCAGGGCAGGGTGGCCGGCAGCAGGCTGGCCAGTTGCTGCGCGCCCAGCTGGTCCTGTTCGCGGACCAGGGCGTCGACGCGGGCCTGGTGCTTCCGATAGCGCGCCAGGTCGTCGTCGCGCTCGAACAGCAGCTGTCCGCCGCGCGCGACCCAGTAGGGGCGGTTGTCGTCGAGCAGCGTGATCATCTGGCCGAATTCGTCGAGGATGCGCGTTTCCAGGTCCCAGGCCCGGTTCACGTCGCGCAGCCGCGCCGGCCGCTGCGCCGCCACGCCGTCGAGCATGCGGGTCCTGGCGTCGTCGTCGATGTCCAGCGCGCGTATCAGCGCCGGCATGTCGTCCAGCGCCTGCTGGTTGCGCTGGCGGTAGGCCGGCAGCAGGCGGCCGGCCAGTTCGAGAATCATGCGGCTTTCCACCAGGCCCGTGTCGCGCGCCAGCCGGCCCGGATCGAACAGTCGCGGCAGGCCGATGTCGTCCAGATCCTTGACGTAGGCCTTGTGCTGCGCGAGCCGCTGGCCGGCCACGGTCTTGACCGCGCGCTCCAGCTCGCCGTAGGCGCCGTGGGCGCGAGGCGTGGGATCGATGTCGGGCAGCGCGCCGGGTTTCTCCGCGCCGCCGGCCATGCGGCGCAGCACGGCCATGGCGTCGCGGATGCCGGCGTTGGCCAGCTCGCGCTGGCGGTTCTGCTCGATCCGGCTCCAGGCCTGGCCGGCATCACCCAACAGCATCACCAGGCCCACGACCAGCACGATGTACAGCTGGCGGCGGGGATCGCGGAAGCGCTTGCCGATCGAGAACAGCGCACAGACCAGCAGCGGCGGCAAGGCCAACATGCCCAGCACTTCCAGGCTGGTAGCGGGCTGGCGCGCCAGCAGCATGCGCAGCGTGCCCTCGGCCATGTAGACCGCGCAGGCCAGCAGCAGGGGCAGCAGCCAGCCCGCGCGCCGCTGCGCCGCCGCGGACAGTGGCGCCTGGCTTGGAGCCTGGATGGGCCCGGATTGCGGGTTCATGGGATGCCGGTTGGGAATGCGTGGGGGATCTCAAAATGTAACAACGCCGCGCGGCGGCGTCAATGCGGCGCCGGCGCGCCACGGCGGCAGGCAGCACTTTCCGGCGCGGCCATGGCCGCGTCTTCGATGAACATGGACCACACAGGAGTCCCGTCATGACCGATCACTCGCAGCAAGGCTTCGCCACGCGCGCCATCCACCTGGGCTACGACCCGCTGCAAGAGCAGGGCGCGCTGTCGCCGCCGCTCTACCTGACCTCGACCTACACGCAGGAAAGCCTGGAGGCCTTCGATGAGATCCGCCTGGGAGAGCGCAGCGGCTACGTCTATGGCCGCACGCGCAATCCCACGCAGGCCCTGCTGGAAGAGCGGCTGGCCTCTCTGGAGGGCGCCGAGGCCGCCGTCGTCACCGCGTCCGGCATGGCCGCGATCTCGGCCACGCTGTTCTCGCTGCTGCAAAGCGGCGACGAGATCGTGGTCGACCAGATCGTTTACGGCACGGCCTTCACGCTGTTCACGCAGGGCCTGGCGCGTTTCGGCGTGCGCGCGGTGTTCGCCGATTTCACGCGCCCGGAGACGGTGGCCGCCGCCATCGGCCCCAAGACCCGCGCCGTGTATTTCGAGACGCCGGCCAATCCCAACCTGCGGCTGGTCGACATCCAGGCGGTGTCGGCCATCGCGCGCGGCAAGGGCCTGCTGACCATCGTCGACAACACCTTCGCCACGCCGGTGCTGCAGCGTCCCTTGGCGCTGGGCGCCGACCTGGTGCTGCATTCGGCCACCAAGTACCTGGGCGGCCATGGCGACCTGCTGGCCGGCGCCGTGGCCGGCCGCAAGGAACTGGTCGACGCGGTGCGCCTGCAAGGGCTGCGCTACTACACCGGCGCGACGCTGTCGCCCTTCACCGCCTTCCTGGTGCTGCGCGGCCTGAAGACGCTGGAGCTGCGCGTGCAGCGTCACAGCGAATCGGCGCTGCGCGTGGCGCGGCTGCTGCGCGAGCATCCGGCGGTGGCCGATGTGTTCTACCCGGGCCTGGCCGACACGGCCGGCGCCGAGATCGCGCGCCGCCAGCAATCGGCCGGCGGCGGGCTGGTGGCCTTTGAATTGAAGGGCGGGCTGGATGCGGGCCGGCGTGTGCTCAATGGCTTGAAGCTGGCGCGCATCGCGGTCAGCCTGGGCGATCCCGAGACGCTGATCCAGCATCCGGCGTCGATGACGCATGCCAGCTATTCGGCCGAGGACCGCGAGCGCTATGGCTTGTCAGAAGGACTGCTGCGTTTGTCGGTGGGACTGGAGACGCCCGACGATATCCTCGCGGACCTGAAGCAGGGGCTGGATCGCGCCTAGTTCCCGCGTCGGCGGTCGCCGGGCTGGCGTGGTGTCAGGGCGCGGCGTCCGTGGCGTCGCCGCGCCAGGCCAGCCATTCGCCCTCGCGCAGCCCATCCCTGGGCGCGCGCCGCGCCGCCGCCACGCCCTGGCGCAGCGCGGCCAGGTCCAGGCCGGGCAGGCGGCGCAGCAGCGCCGGCGGCAGATGGTCCGGATCCAGCGCGTCCGCGTCGAAGTCCACGGCCAGCAAGCCGCCGCCGTCGCTGGGCACGCGGATGAACCAGCTGGCTTCCAGATAGTCGCCGCTCCAGGGATCGGGAAAGCCCGCCAGCAGCAGGCGGAAGCCGAACTCGCGCACGTTGGCCCAGGGCCAGAATTCCGTCACGCCCGCCGCGCCGGCGTCGCGCCAGATGCCTGCGTCGTCGACGTGCACGCGGCTGGCCGGTGGCTGCGCGGGGTGGCGGGTGCAGAGGCGTTTCAGGCGTGACCACATGGGCAATGGGTGATGGAAGGGGGCGGACAGGGCAGGGTAGCAGGTCCACGCATTGCAAAAATGTTACAAGCATTGATCCGGATCAAACAGGCCCGGCGGCGAGCGGGTTAGGGTTGCCGTTTTTTCCTCGCCGGTCGCGGGCGGCTGTTCGCCGCTCGTGGCCCGGGCCACGCGCAGCAAGGACCATGACCATGACAGACAAGACCACGCCATCCACCGAATCGGACACGGCGGACGCGACGCGCAAGCGCGCCA